>CAMFHW010000088.1 GCA_945952175.1 uncultured Phenylobacterium sp.
GGACCTTTAAGATCTACCCTTCCGCCGGGATCGCCGAGAGGGCGGCTTCCAGTTCCAGGAAGCTCGGCTGGGCGCCGGAGGGGACGTTGCCGCGGCCGATCTCGACCGAGATCTGGGCGGCGTTGCCGTGCAGGTGGGCGACGAGCACGGCCTGGATGATCTTGTAGTAGGAGCCTTCCTCCTCGATCACCGCGCTCATGCGGGTCGCGAAGGGGCCGACCATGCCATAGGCCAGGAACACGCCGAGGAAGGTGCCGACGAGGGCGCCGCCGATCATGGCGCCCAGGACTTCCGGCGGCTCGGTGATCGCGCCCATGGTCTTGATGACGCCCAGCACGGCGGCGACGATGCCCAGGGCGGGGAGGGCGTCGGCGAGGTTCTGGATGGCGTGGGCCGGGGCCAGCGCCTCGTGGTGGTGCTTCTCGAGCTGCTTCTCCATGGCGTCCTCGACCTGGTGCGGGTCTTCGAGGTTCATGGTCATCATGCGAAGGGTGTCGCAGATGAAGTCGACCGCGAAGTGGTCCTTCATCACCTTCGGGAAGCGGGAGAAGATCGAGCTGTCCTTGGGATTCTCGATGTGGCTTTCGAGGGCGATCACGCCCTTGGACTTCATGGTCTTGGTCAGCAGGAACAGCAGCGACAGCAGGTCGCGATAGTCGCTGGCCTTCCACTTCGGGCCGGAGAACACCTTGGCCATGCCGCCGCCCGCGCCCTTGATGACGGGCATGGAGTTGGCGATCAGGAAGCTGGCGACGCCGGCGCCGCCGATGGCCATCAGCTCGTGCGGGGCGGCCTCGATGATGACGCCGAGATTGCCGCCCGACATGAGGTAGCTGCCGAACACCAGGCCGAACAGCAGCACGATGCCGATGATCTGAAACATATTGCGCGCGCCGGCCCCTATGGATTCACGGCGGAGCATCCCCGTTAATGCTTAATGGCCGGTGAGGATTTCGGGGTTTGATCCGCGCGCCGGTGCGGCTTAACAGCATGCTTCATGTCCGAAGTCCGGTCCGAACCGCAGGGCGTCCCGAAGGCGTCCTTCGCCATCATCTTCTGCGTCTCCCTGGCCACCGCCATGGGCAATACCGGGATGATCTCGGTGCTGCCGGCGATCGGCCGCTCGATCGGCATTCCCGACCCGATGGTGGCGGCGATCTTCTCTCTGTCGGCCCTGCTCTGGGCCTTCTCCTCGCCGTTCTGGGCGCGCGCCTCCGATCGCTACGGCCGCAAGCCGATGATGATGGTGGGGCTCTCGGGCTTCATGGTCTCGATGGCGGTCTGCGCGGTCGTGGTCGGGGCGGGGCTGCGCCATGTGGCGGCGCCCATGGTGATCTTCGTCTGTTTCCTCCTGGCGCGGGCCCTGTTCGGCCTGTTCGGCGCGGCGTCGAACCCGGCGACCCAGGCCTATGTGGCCGAGCACACCCCGCTCGACAAACGCACCCAGGCGATCTCCAGCCTGGCCGGCTCCTTCGGCCTCGGCACGGTGATCGGACCGTTCGTCGCGCCGCTGTTCGTGCTGCCGATCATCGGACTGGCCGGGCCGATGACAGGCTTCTCGATCATCGCGGCGGTCATGCTGTTCATCGTCTGGCGCAAGCTGCCGGAGAGCGAGTACCGCCCGGTCTGGACCCCGCCCGTGAAGGTTCCGGGCGCGCCCAAGGAGCGGCCGATGTGGCGCGATCCGCGGATCACGCCCTTCCTGATCTACGGCTTCATCGTGGCGGTCAGCCAGACCGCCCAGAGCCAGACCCTGGGTTTCCTGATCATCGACAAGCTCGGCGTCACGCCGCGCGAGGCGCAGCACTCGATCGCCATCGCCATGGCCTTCGGGGCGATCGCCGGCCTGCTGGCCCAGTGGGGCATCATCCGCATGCTGGAGATGACGCCGCGCCAGCTGCTGCGCTGGGGCGTGGCGGTGGCGGCGCTGGGCAATTTCGTGGTCGCGCTCGCGCCGGACTACGAGGTGCTGGTGGCGGGCTTCGCGATCTCGAGCCTGGGCTTCGGCTTCGCGCGGCCGGGATTCACGGCGGGCTCGTCCCTGGCGGTGGGCGTCACCGAGCAGGCGCGCACGGCCGGCGCCATCGCGGCGGTCAACGGGGTCAATGTGGTGTTCGCGCCCTTCTTCGTGTGGCTCTACGAGAAGATCCACCCGGCGCCGTTCCTGCTGAACATGGGCCTGCTGCTGGCCATGCTCGCCTACGCCTTCATCAATCCGGGCCTGCGTAACGCCGACCCCATGCCGGCCACTCGCGCCGACACGGCCATCGCCACCCTGGAAAAGAGCGACGAGGGCGCGGGCTAAGTCCCATTCCTCCCCCGCAGGCGAGGGAGGACGTCAATTCGGCGGGGCTGGCCCGAGCACGGGAACCTCGGCCTTCAGCAGCCCCACCATGCCGATCGACAGATAGCCGTCGGCGGTCAGACCCCGCGACTTCTGCCAGGCGCGCAGCGCGCTGCGGGTGTTGATGCCCACAACCCCGTCCGGCTTGCCGGGCTCGAAGCCCAGCGCGATGAGAGCCTGCTGGGCGGCGATGCGGTCGGGCAGGCTGAGCGGGATCTCCACCGGCCACGGCTTCACCAGCGGCCCGGCGCCCGCGAACCGGTCGGCCAGCAGGCCCACGGCCAGGGCATAGGTGGTGGCGTTGTTGTACTTGCGGATCACGAAGTGGTTCGGGAACAGCAGGAACAGCGGCCCGCCCGCGCCGGTCGGCGCGATCAGCACCGTGTCGGCGCTCGCGTCGGCGGTGGACCAGGCCAGGCCGTCGGCGCGCTTGACCCCGAGGTTCGCCCAGGCGGCGGGCGTCAGGGTCGGGCCCTCGGTGACGCTGAAGTCGAAGCCCGGCGGGACGCTGACCTCCTCCGCCCAGCCCTGACCGCGCACCCAGCCGCCCTTGGCCAGCAGATTGGCCGCCGAGGCGAGCGCATCGGCGCTGGAGCCCCAGATGTCGCGCTTTCCGTCTCCGTCTCCGTCGACGGCGGTCGACAGGAAGGTGGTCGGCATGAACTGGGTCTGGCCCATGGCGCCGGCCCAGGAGCCGGTGAGGCGCGAGCGCGGGAACTCGCCCGAGCCGATGATCTTCAGGGCCGCCATCAGCTGGTCTTCGGCGAAGTCGCGCCGGCGGCCCTGAGCGGCCAGGGAGGCCATGGAGCGGATCACGTCGAACCCGCCGAGGATGGTCCCGAACCCGGTCTCCATCGCCCAGACGCCCAGCAGGATGTCGGCCGATACGCCATAGGTGCGTTCGATAGGGCCGAGGAAGGCCTGCAGCTCGGCGCGCTTGCGGCGCCCGATCGCCACCCGGTCCTCGCTGACCACGCCCTTGATATAGTCGCTGAACGGCTTGGCGAATTCGGGCTGGCGGGTGTCGAGCGCGCCGATGCGCGGGTCCGGCGTCAGGCCGGCGAGTTCGCGATCGAGCAGAGAGGCGGGCAGACCGGCCTTGATCGCCCGCTCGTAGAAGGCCTCCGCCCAGGCGTCGAAATTGGCGTCGCCCGATTGGACCACCGGCTTCGGCGGCTGCGGGGCCTGGGGCGTCGGTGCGCCGGCCGTGAGCGGCGGGAGCATGTTGGAGGTCGGGTCGGCGACGCCGGCCATCAGCAGCATGAGGAAGGCGCGGCGATCCATGAGCCCGAGTCTATCGGCGCCCGATGGCGCTCTTCAATCAAAAGCCTGTCAGCTATGAGGCGGGCGCAGCGGGCGGTGCAGTGGGTTGAACGCATCCTGAGATTGTGCTGGATGCCGGAGCGGGTGGGGCGAGGCTGGCCATTGAACCACGAAGGACACGAAGATCACGAAGGGGCAGGCCCGGTGGTCGAGCGGATCGCGACGATGATCGTCGACGCGGGGCTCGCCGTGCATAGGGCTCTCGGGCCAGGTCTATTGGAGTCCGCTTACGAACATTGCCTCGCTTACGAGCTCGGCCAGCGAGGCGCCAAAGTGCGCCGACAGGTGGCGCTGCCCATTCGATACGGCGGCACGACGCTTGACGCAGGATACCGGCTGGACCTGGTGGTCGACGACGCGATTATCATCGAGATCAAGTCGGTCGAGGCGCTTACGCGCCTCCATGAGGCGCAACTTCTCACCTATCTGAAGCTCTCATCGTTGAGGCTAGGTTTCCTCATGAATTTCAACGCCGCGCTCTTCAAGCAGGGCCTGAAGCGTTTGGTGCTCTAAACTTCGTGCTCTTCGTGCCCTTCGTGGTGAAACCGGGGAGCCCGGATTAGCCCCGCGCTGTCCGTCCTGCCCGTTGACTCAGAAGGCTTGAGCCCGTATACGCGCCCGCTCTGTAGACAACCCGGACGCCAGTCCAGCGCCCAAGAAGAATACGGTCATGAAGGTCAGAAGCTCGCTCAAGTCGCTCAAGACGCGTCACCGCGACTGCAAGCTCGTGCGCCGTAAGGGCCGAGTCTACGTGATCAACAAGACCGATCCGCGCTTCAAGGCCAAGCAAGGCTAAGCGACGCAGCGGAGGTCCCAGGGATGCCCAAGGCGGTTCTCTGGGACATCGGCAATGTCATGGTGCGCTGGGATCCGCGCACCCTCTACGCCAAGGTGTTCCGGGAGCCAGCGCAACGCGACTGGTTCCTTTCGCATGTCTGCACCATGGCCTGGCACGTCCGCCACGACCTGGGCGTGACCTTCGCGGAGAACCGCAAGCCGCTCCTGGAGGAGTTCCCCGATCACGCCGAGGCGATCCACGCCTGGGAGACCCGCTGGTGGGAGATGTTCTCCGGCGCGATCCCTGAGAGCGAGGCCGCGGTCGAGGCCCTGCACGCCGCCGGCGTGCCGCAGTTCGGCTTGTCGAACATGAGCCACGAGGTGCTGGACGGCATCCTGGCCATGAGCCCCGCCTTCGACCACTGGAAGGGCGTGGTGATCTCCGCCGAGACGGCGATCCTGAAGCCCGACCCGCGGATCTATCACCAGGCGTGCGAGCGGTTCGGCCACGCGCCGCAGGACTTCCTGTTCATCGACGACAGCGCCCACAATATCGAAGGCGCCCGCACGCTCGGCTTCGACGTCCACCACTTCACCGATCCGGCGGCCCTGATGCCGGCCCTTAAGGCGCGGGGGCTCGTCTAGGTGGCGCCATGGAGTTCAAGCCGGAAGCCTTCAAGCCGTTCGCGCTGACGGCCGACCTCGCCCAGGCGGCGGTGGATCGGCTGGGCCGCGGCTGGCGCGTCATGGGCGTCGAGCCCCTGGCGGGGGGCAGCAAGAGCGTCTTCGCCATCGCCCTGGCCGACGCGCCCGACCTGATCCTCAAGACCTATGGCGACGAGGACACCTGGCGGCTGCAGAAGGAGGCCCATGTCGCGGGCCTGATCGGCGACCGCTTCCCGACGCCCACGCCGCGCTGGCTCGCCACCGACGAGACGCGCGAGGTCCTGCCGCGCCGCTATGCGCTCATCACCCGCCTCGATGGCGCGGCCATGAGCACGCGCTATGGGGCCCCGGAGGCCGCGGGGCTCTATCGCCAGATGGGCGCGGCCCTGCGCGGCCTGTCGGCGGTCACCCTGCCGGCCTTCGGTTACATCCTGGGCGGCGACTATCTGAAGGCCTACGACAGCAACCTCGGCTACATGCGCGCCGCCTTCCGGGTGAAATTCAGGGACTTCGCCGGGCAAGGCGGCGACTCGGCTCTGATCGCCCGCCTCCAGGCCCGGGTCGAGGCGGCGGAAGACGCCATGGCCGGCTGTTCCCAGGCCGTGCTCTGCCACAACGACATCCATCCGGGAAATTTCCTGGTCGGCGAGGACGAGGTCGGTGACTGGCGGGTGCGCGGCCTGATCGACTGGGAGAACGCCACCGCGGCCGATCCGCTGTTCGACCTCGCCAAGGCCCTGGATCAGGTCGGCCACGACGACCTGCCGGGCCGTGCGCCCCTGGCGGAAGGCTACGGCCCGCTCGAACGGCCGGGCGCGGCCGAGGCCGTGTTCGCCTACCGCATCTACCACAAGCTCGAGATGCGGAACTGGCTGGTGGCCAAGGGCGTGGCGCCGGAGACGGGCCCCGCGCCGCTGCTCGCCGACCTGGAAGCGATGGCGGGCTAGCCGTTCCGCACCAGTTCGAAGAACTCCTGGCGCGTGCGCGGGTCGTCGCGGACGTCGCCCAGCAGATGGCTGGTGGTCAGGCGCGAGCCCGGCGTATTCACCCCGCGCATGGTCATGCAGCTGTGCTCCGAGACCAGCACCACCCCGACCCCCTTCGGCCGCAGGATCTCCTGGATCGCCTCGGCGATCTCGGCCGTCAGCTTCTCCTGGATCTGCAGGCGGCGCGCGAAGCCGTTCACCACCCGCGCCAGCTTGGAGATCCCGACCACCCGGTCGTTCGGCAGGTAGGCGACGTGCGCCCGGCCGAGGAACGGCAGCATGTGGTGCTCGCAGAAGCTGACCACCCGGATGTCGCGCAGGATCACCAGCTGGTCGTAGCCGCCAACCTCGTCGAAGGTCCGCTCCAGATAGTCGCGCGGATCGACCTCGTAGCCGCCGAACAGCTCGCGATAGGCCTTGGCCACCCGCTTGGGCGTCTCCAGCAGGCCCTCGCGGGCGGGGTCGTCGCCGGCCCATTCGATGAGGGTGCGCACGGCGGCTTCGGCGTCCTCCTGGGTCGGACGCGGCTTGGGATCGGTCATGGCGCGGAGCTCCTGGCGTGCTTGAAGAACACGCCAGCCACGGCGAAGGTTCAGACCGGACGGTCGCGGTGTCGCGGGGCCTTCCAGCCGCGCCCTCGACCCGCTAGGTTCCCGCGCTTTCCGAGACACCCTTCCTGTGAGAGGCTTCCGCCATGGCCGATGACGCCGCTGCCCATCCCGACGTTCTGAACCAGGCGGCCCAGGGCCAACTGAAGAGCATCATCGAGCGCGTCGAGCGCCTCGAGCAGGAGAAGTCCGAGATCGCCGAGCAGATCAAGGAGGTCTTCGCCGAGGCCAAGGGCAACGGCTTCGACGTCAAGATCCTGCGCAAAGTGGTCCGCATCCGCAAGCAGGACCGGGCCAAGCGGATGGAGGAGGATGCGATCCTCGACCTCTATCTCTCGGCGATCGGAGAAATTTGAACCGGGCCCCGCCCGACCGGAAGGAGGCGGCCAAGCGCGCCGCCCTGAACGCCCTCAAACGCGCCCGCCGTCAGGCCGACCGGACGGGCGTCGAGCTCTCCGACTGGGAGGGCGAATTCCTCGCTTCTGTGACCGAGCGGGTGAAGACCTATGGCCGCGCCTTCGCCGATCCGGAGAAGGGCGGCCCTGGCGCGCCGTTCTCGGTGCTGCAGGCCGTCAAGCTCAAGGAGATCGCCGCCAAGGCGAAGGGCGAGCCCCGCGAGCTGAAGCGCAAGCCCTTCCGCCGCAAAGCCGCAAAGGACCAGGAATGACCCGCAAGCTGGTGAGTTCGGGCTCCCCGCACGAGCCCAAGATCGGCTTCTCCCGCGCCGTGCGCGTGGACCGCTATATCGCCGTCGCCGGCACCGCCCCGATCGCCGTGGGCGGCGGCACGGCCTGTCCGGGCGACGTCTACGGCCAGACGCTCCGCTGCATCGAGATCGTCGGCAAGGCGCTGGCCGAGGCTGGCGCGTCGCTGAACGACGTGGTGCGCACGCGCATCATGCTCACCGACATCAACCGATGGCGCGACGCCGCCCGCGCCCACGGCGAGGTGTTCGGCGAGATCCGGCCGGCCTGCACCTTCGTCGAGGTCTCAGGCTTCATCGACGCCACCTGGCTGGTGGAGATCGAGGTCGACGCGGTGGCGCCTTAGAGCCTGCCATTGCCCTCTCCCCGCAAGGGCGGGGCGAGGGCAGGAATCCTTACAGCGCCCGCGCCGCGGCCAGCGCGGCCTCCCGCTGGGCGGCCAGGCGGCCCTGACGGATCAGGGCCTTGATGCGTTCGTCACGCGACTTGGGACGAAGGACCGTCAGCTTCATCTTCAGCCCCTTTGAGGACGTCTTCGAGGCCCTGTTCGCGGACCTTGCGGTAGAGGGTCGAGCGGCCGATGCCGAGGCGGCGGGCCACCTCGCTCATGTGCCCGGCATAGATCTCGATGGCGAGCTGGATGAGGTCGCGCTCGATCTCCTCCAGGGTGCGCAGGTGGCCGCGGCCGTCGAGGATGCGCACGGGCGCGTCCTGCGGCGCGGTCTCGGCGATCAGGTCGCCGGCGCTCGGCACGTGGGCCGGCTGGGCGGCGATCTCGGCCGGCGGCGGCGCCTTGACCCCGGAGATGGCCGGGAAGTCGTAAGGCTGCAGATAGGGCGCGTCGGCCAGCACGATGGCGCGATAGACCGCGTTCTCCAGCTGGCGGACATTGCCCGGCCAGTCGAAGGCGGTGAGGAAGGCCACGGTCTCGGCCGAGGCGCCGACCACGGTCTTGCCCTCCTCGACGTTGAAGCGGCGGATGAAGGTCTCGACCAGGGCCGGGATGTCCTCGCGGCGTTCGCGCAGGGCCGGGGCTTCGATCGGGAAGACGTTCAGGCGGTAGAACAGGTCCTCGCGGAACCGGCCCTCCTGCACGGCCACCGCCAGGTCGCGGTTGGTGGCCGAGACGATGCGGACGTCGACCTTGATCGAGCGCTTCGAGCCGATCGGGTCGATCTCGCTCTCCTGCAGGGCGCGCAGCAGCTTGACCTGGATGTCGAGCGGCAGCTCGCCGACCTCGTCGAGGAACAGGGTGCCGCCGTTGGCCTCCTGGAACTTGCCCAGGTGCTTGTCGGTGGCGCCGGTGAAGCTGCCCTTTTCGTGGCCGAACAGGATGCTCTCGACCAGGTTCTCGGGGATGGCGCCGCAGTTCACGGCCACGAAGGGCTTGCCGGAGCGGTCGGACGAGCCGTGCACCGCGCGGGCGATGACTTCCTTGCCCACGCCGCTCTCGCCGGTGATCAGCACCGGGATCGAGGACTTGGCGGCGCGTTCGCCCATGCGCTTGACCATCTGCATGGCCGGGCCGTCGCCGACCAGGTCGGCGAAGGTGGTCTTGCCGCCGGCATGCTTCTTCAGCCGCTCCACCTCGCCCTTCAGCGCGCCCATGGAAAGCGCGTTGCGGATCGAGACGATGATGCGTTCCGGCGAGGCCGGCTTGATGAAGAAGTCGCAGGCGCCGGCCTGCATGGCCTGGACCACGGTGTCGATGCCGCCCGAGGCGGTGACCACGATCACCGGCTGGGAGAAGCCGCGGGCGCGCATCTCCTTCAGGGTGTCCTGGCCCGAGATGCCGGGCATGACCAGATCGAGCATGATCAGGTCGCAGGCCCCGCCCGAGGTCAGGCGCGCGATCGCCTGGTCGCCGTTTTCGGCGTGGGCGACGGCGAAGCCTTCGCGCTCCAGGACCGCCTGCGCCAGGCGGCGTTGTGTCGGGTCGTCGTCGACGACAAGGACCGTCTTGGTCATATGAAAACACCCACCAGAAACCGGACGCTCGTCTCGTCGGACGAGGCTCTTGTTGACCCGGATTGATACAGGTCGGGGGTAAAGACCGGGTTTCGGAGTCCTGAGTCGGGCGTTAACGGGCAAGGGGTTGCGGCGGGCGACCCATACGCCGCTGAATGCCTGCGGTAGAGGTTTCGGCGATGGGCTTGCGCCGTGCCCGGCCTTAGCCCTCTCATCACCGAAACGGGAGGGCGCTCCGATGTTCGTCGGGCACTATGCGGCCGCGCTGGCGGCCAAGGGCGCGGAGCCGCGCGCGCCGCTCTGGACCTACGCCATCGGCTGCCAGCTGATCGACGTGGCGTGGTCGGGCCTGATCATGACCGGCGCCGAGCGGGTGAGCTTCGATCCCAAGCTGCCGGGCAGCGCGCTCGTGCTGGAGCACATGCCCTATACCCACAGCCTGCCGGCGGTGATCGTCTGGTCGGTGGCCGCGGCGGTCGCGGTCCGATGGGCGCTGAAGCTGCCCTGGACGGCGGCGGCGATGGTGGGGGCGACGGTCTTCTCCCACTGGCTGGCCGACCTCCTGGTCCACCGGCCGGACCTGGAGCTGTGGTTCGGCGGAACCAAGGTGGGCCTCGGCCTCTGGAACTATCCGGTCCCGGAACAGGCTGTGGAGATGGGCCTGCTCGCCCTGGGCGCGGCCTGGTGGGCCTGGCGTCGCGGCAAGCAGGGGCTGACCCTGTGGCCGGCCATGGTGTTCACCGGCCTGCTTGTCGCCCTGCAGATCGTGGCCATGCTGATCCCGGGCGCGGGCAGCGCAGTCGGCATGGGGACCACGGCGCTGGTGGCCTATCTGGCGGTCGGCCTGCTGGCCTGGTTCGCCGACCGAGGGTCTCCCCGCGTGACGTGAGGTGAGGATTGCCCTTGGGCGCCGCGCGCGTAGTGTGACGCCCAAGGCCGCGTGGACGGCCGCGCCTGGGAGGGCCTCCATGAAGATCTTCAAGCTCGCCGCTGTTCTGGCGTTCACATCCCTGCTCGCCGCCTGCGGACAGCAGGCCGGCGGAGGCGGCTCCAAGGCCGGCAATGTCGACGGCGCCCGCCTGGCCGCCGCCGGGGCCGGCGACTGGCTCGCGGTCGGCCGGACCTATGACGAGCAGCGCTACAGCCCGCTCGACAAGATCAACACCACCAATGTCGGCCAGCTGGGCCTCGCCTGGTACCACGAGTTCGACACCGACCGCGGCCAGGAGGCCACGCCGGTCATCGTCGACGGGGTGATCTACACCACCACGGCCTGGTCCAAGGTCTTCGCCATGGACGCCAAGACCGGCGCGCTGAAGTGGTCCTACGACCCGAAGGTCGAAGGCTCCAAGGGCTTCGACGCCTGCTGCGACGTGGTCAACCGCGGCGTCGCGGTCTGGAAGGGCAAGGTCTATGTGGGCGTCCTCGACGGCCGGCTGATCGCGCTGGACGCCGCCACCGGCAAGGAGGCCTGGAGCGTCCAGACTACCGACACCAGCAAGCCCTACACGATCACCGGGGCCCCGCGGATCATCAAGGACAAGGTGCTGATCGGGAATGGCGGCGCCGAGTACGGCGTGCGCGGCTACGTCACGGCCTATGACGCCGCGACCGGCAAGCAGGTCTGGCGCTTCTAC
>CAMFHW010000089.1 GCA_945952175.1 uncultured Phenylobacterium sp.
GTCGCATGGCGACGTAGGGATTGATCGACGACGAGTTCGGCGTGGTGGTGGTCGGGGCCGGCGGCTCCGGCCTGCGCGCGGCGCTGGGCTGCGCCCAGGCGGGGCTGAAGACCGCCTGCATCACCAAGGTTTTCCCGACCCGCTCGCACACCGTCGCCGCCCAGGGCGGCATCTCGGCCAGCCTCGGCAACATGGGCGAGGACGACTGGCGCTGGCACATGTACGACACCGTCAAGGGGTCGGACTGGCTGGGCGACCAGGACGCAATCGAATACCTGTGCCGCAACGCGCCGGCCGCCGTGTACGAGCTCGAGCACTGGGGCGTCCCCTTCTCGCGGACCCCGGACGGCAAGATCTATCAGCGCGCCTTCGGCGGCATGACCAAGAACTATGGCGAGGCCCCGATCCAGCGGACCTGCGCGGCGGCCGACCGCACCGGCCACGCCATGCTGCACACGATGTACGGCCAGTCCCTGGCCCACGACACCGAGTTCTTCATCGAGTACTTCGCCCTCGACCTGATCATGGACGAGGGCGTCTGCCGGGGCGTCACCGCCTGGAAGCTGGACGACGGGACCCTGCACCGGTTCCAGGCCCAGCTAGTGATCCTGGCGACCGGCGGCTACGGCCGCGCCTACTTCTCGGCGACCTCGGCCCACACCTGCACCGGCGATGGCGGCGGCATGGCGCTGCGCGCCGGCCTGCCCCTGCAGGACATGGAGTTCGTCCAGTTCCACCCGACCGGCATCTACGGCGCCGGCTGCCTGATCACCGAGGGGGCCCGCGGCGAGGGCGGCTACCTGACCAACTCGGAAGGCGAGCGGTTCATGGAGCGCTACGCGCCCTCCGTGAAGGACCTCGCCCCGCGCGACATGGTCAGCCGGGCCATGACCATCGAGATCCGCGAAGGCCGCGGCGTCGGTCCGAAGAAGGACCACATCTTCCTGCACCTCGACCACCTGGACCCGAAGATCCTGGCCCAGCGTCTGCCCGGCATCTCGGAGAGCGCCAAGATCTTCGCCGGCGTCGACGTGACCAAGCAGCCGATCCCCGTCCTGCCGACCGTGCACTACAACATGGGCGGCATCCCGACGAACTTCTTCTCCGAGGTCGTCACCCGCGAGGGCGACAATCCGGACAAGGTGGTGCCCGGCCTGATGGCCGTCGGCGAGGCCGCCTGCGTCAGCGTCCACGGCGCCAACCGCCTGGGCTCCAACTCGCTGATCGACCTGGTGGTCTTCGGCCGTTCCGCCGCGCTGCGCGCCGCCGATACGGTCAAGGCCGGGGCGACCCAGCCGGAGCTGAAGGATAGCATGACCGACGGCCACCTGTCGCGTTTTGACCGCCTCCGCAACGCCAACGGCTCGACGCCCACGGCGGCCCTGCGGCTGGAAATGCAGCAGGCCATGCAGGAGGACGCGGCGGTGTTCCGCACTTCCGAGGCCCTGGAAAGCGGCGTCAAGCGCCTGCAGGCGGTCCATGCCAAGCGGCCCGACCTGAAGGTCACCGACCGCGGCATGATCTGGAACACCGACCTCGTCGAGACCCTCGAATTCGAGAACCTGGTCGTCCAGGCCATCGTCACCGTCGAGGGCGCCCATAACCGGACCGAGAGCCGCGGGGCCCACGCCCACGAGGACTATCCGGACCGGAACGACAAGGAGTGGATGAAGCACACCCTGGCCTGGCTCGACGACGCCACGGGCAAGGTGGCGATCGATTACCGCCCGGTCCACGACTACACCATGACCAACGACATCGCCCCGATCCCGCCGAAGGCGCGGGTCTACTAGGGCCTGGCCCAGCACGCGATGTCGACGAAGGTTCCCAAGGAAAGCGCCTGATGGTCCAGCTCACCCTGCCGAAGAACTCCCAGGTCCATAAGGGGCGCCATTTCTCGGCGCCCGCCGGGGCCAAGAAGGTCAAGACCTTCAAGATCTACCGCTATGACCCCGAGGGGAGCGAGAACCCCCGCTGGGACACCTATGACGTCGACGTCGAGGCTTGCGGCCCGATGGTCCTGGACGTCCTGATCCACATCAAGAACACCATCGACCCGACGCTCACCTTCCGGCGCTCCTGCCGCGAAGGCGTCTGCGGCTCGTGCGCCATGAACATCGGCGGGCGCAACACGCTGGCCTGCACCCACGGCCACGAGGAGATCCCGGGCAAGGAATGCCAGGTCGCGCCCCTGCCCTCCATGCCGGTGGTCAAGGACCTGATCCCCGACCTGACCATGTTCTACGCCCAATACGCCTCGATCGAGCCGTGGCTGCACACCACCTCGCCCGAGCCGCAGAAGGAATGGCGCCAGTCGCCGGAGGATCGCGAGAAGCTCGACGGCCTCTACGAGTGCATCCTCTGCGCCTGCTGCACCACCTCGTGCCCGAGCTACTGGTGGAATGGCGAGAAGTACCTCGGCCCGGCCACCCTGCTGCACGCCTATCGCTGGCTGATCGACAGCCGCGACGAGGCCACCGGCGAGCGCCTGGACGCCCTGGAAGACCCCTTCAAGCTCTATCGCTGCCACACGATCATGAACTGCGCCCAGGTCTGCCCGAAGGGGCTGAACCCGGCCAAGGCGATCGCGGAAGTGAAGAAGATGCTGGTGGACCGCGTCGTCTGATCCGCCGTTGCGTGGCCTAATTCGGGGACAGGTTGATCAATTCGCCCTGGGTTCGCCGCTCGACGGTCGCTGATCAAGATGCGAATTGATCAACCTGTCCCCGAATTAGGCTGGCGCGGATGATCCGAACTGCGTTCGACAAGTTGACGGGGCCGTCACTTTTCTGCATGGGGCTGTCATGAGCTCGCCGGACGCGCATGTTGTGATCGTGGGCGCAGGCCACGCGGGGGGAACCCTGGCGGCCCTGCTGCGCCAGTACGGCCATCCGGGGAAGATCACCCTGGTGGGGACCGAGCCCATTCCGCCCTATCAGCGCCCGCCGCTCAGCAAGGCCTGGCTGAAGGGCGAGGCCGACGCGGACTCCCTGGCCCTGAAGCCGCTGGAATTCTACGGCGACAACGGCATCGACTTCCGGCCCAGCGTGACGGCCACGGCGATCAACCGCGGCGACAGGACCGTCGCGCTGTCGGATGGGTCGAGCGTCGCCTACGACGCGCTGGTCCTGGCCACCGGCGCGCGGGCGATCAAGCTGCCGCTGGAGGGCGCGGACCTGAAGGGCCTGCTGGAACTGCGCACCGCGGCCGACGCCGAGGCGCTGAAGGCGGCGCTCGGCCCCGGCAAGACCATCGCCATCGTCGGCGGCGGCTATATCGGCCTGGAGGCGGCGGCCTCGTCCCGCGCGCTGGGCGCCGACGCCGTGGTGATCGAGCGCGAGCCGCGCCTGCTCGCCCGCGTCGCCTGCGAGACGCTGTCGACCTTCTTCCAGGACTATCACGAGAAGCACGGCGTCCGCTTCGAGCTGGGCGCCACGGTCAACGGCTTCGAGGGCCGGGACGGCCACGTCACCGGCGTGAAGCTGGCCGACGGGCGCACCATCGCCTGCGACTACGCCCTGATCGGGGTCGGCGCCCATCCGAACGACGAGCTGGCGCGCGAGGCGGGCCTCGACGTCGCCCGCGGCGTGGTGGTCGACCTCGAGGCGCGCACCTCCGACCCGGCGATCTTCGCGATCGGCGACGTGGCCCACCGGCCGATGCCGATCTACGACCGCATGTTCCGCATGGAGAGCGTGCCCAACGCCCTCGAACAGGCCAAGCAGGCCGCCTGCGCCATCACCGGCCGCCCGGCGCCGGCCGGCGAGGTGCCGTGGCAATGGTCGGACCAGTACGATCTGAAGCTTCAGATCGCCGGTTACGCCTTCGATGTGGACCAGATCCTGCTGCGCGGCGACCCGGCCAGCGGCAAGTTCGCGATCTTCCATCTCGCGGGCGACAAGGTGCAGTCCGTGGAGGCGATCAATTCGCCCCCGGAGTTCATGATGGGCCGCATGCTCATCGGGAATCGCAAGTCGGTGAACATTGATAAGCTTGCGGACCCAACCGTTTCCATGAAAGAGGTCGCCGCATAAGCCGGCGGGAGGAACCAGTGGCGAAGATCACCTACATCGAACACGACGGCGCCGAGCACGTCATCGACGTGAAGAACGGCCTGACGGTGATGGAAGGCGCGGTGAAGAACAACGTGCCGGGGATCGACGCCGACTGCGGCGGCGCCTGCGCCTGCGCCACCTGCCACGTCTATGTGGACGCCGCCTGGGAAGGCAAGACCGGCGAGAAGTCGGCCATGGAGGAGTCGATGCTCGACTTCGCCGAGAACGTGGAGCCGAACAGCCGGCTCTCCTGCCAGATCAAGGTCAGCGACGCGCTGGACGGCCTGGTGGTGCGCATGCCGGAGAGCCAGCACTAGGCTGGACGGCGCGCCTGAGCCCTCTCCCTTGGGGAGAGGGTTGGGTGAGGGGCTGCTGCGCTTGGGGCGTGGCGCGGCCCGATTTGACCGCAGAGATCGCGAAGACGACGCAGAGGTTCGCGGAGGGCGCCTTCGGGGACCTTGCGGCGTGCGCGGTGCGTCCGCCGTTTTGAACCACGAAGCTCACGAAGAGCACGAAGGGGTCGCGGTCAGGCCGCGGGATACGATGAGGCGCGCTTGCGCGCGAAGAAGGATGGCTGCGGCGCTTCCGGTTGTCGTCTTCGTGTCCTTCGTGCGCTTCGTGGTGAATTCGGGCGCCTCCCGCTTCGCAATCGTTCTTTATTTGTTCTCATCGGCCATCCGGGGTAAACTCCCCCGATGATCCCCGCCTATCCGCGCGCGACGATGATGGCCGCCGTCTGCGACGCCCTGGAGGCCGGGGCGACCCTGCGGCAGGTCGCGGCGCGACCGGGCTGGCCGAGCCGCCAGACGGTGCATCGCTGGGCCGTCGAGGACGCGGCCTTCGCTGCGCGCCTGGCCGAGGCGCGCAACCTGCGGCGGGGCGTGCGCGTGCAGGCGCGGAGCGGCTTCGATCCGGAGCTCGCCGAGGCCGTCCTGCTGCGCGTGCGCCGGGGTGAGACGGTGCGCGTCCTGGTGCGCACACCGGGGATGCCGAACCGCGCGCGGCTCGACCGCTGGAAGGCCGAGCAGCCGGATTTCGCCGTCGCCTTGGCTGAGGCCGCCCGCTTCTCGCGCGACGTGAAGGACAGGGCCTGGGCGCGCTACGACCCGGAGGCGGCCGGCGCGGTGATCGTGCGGGTGAACGCCGGCGAGACCATGGCCAGCGTCTGCGCCGACCCGGACCTGCCCGGCGAGACAGCGTTGCGCCGCTGGCGCGCCCGCGACCCGGACTTCGACAAGGCGCTCCGCGCCGCCCAGCGGGCCGGCCATCGGGCGCGGATGGCGGCGCGGGTGAAGCTCACACCGGAACTGTCGGAGGAGATCCTGCTGCGGATGGCCTATGGGGCATCGCTGCGCCAGGTCGCGATGGCGCCGGGCATGCCGCACTACACGACGCTGATGGCCTGGCAGCGGCGGGACGCGGGGTTCGCGCGGATGGTGGAGATGGGGCGGCGGGAGGGGGCGGTGAGTCGGTGGATGTGAACAAAGTCTCGCACCCGCGAAATAGGCGAAGTGGATGCGGCGGCGAACGATGACCTAGGATATCGTTAGGCGAATCGGGCGCGTTCAAAACTAAAGATAGACTAAGAGCTCCAAGGAAGATGAGTTCTTCTTTTGTTCCGACCTAAAGCTGGGATGAAGCCTTGAAGCAGTTGGCGTCTACGGCAGCAATTGTGGGGCTTTGCTTCGTCGCGGCGATGATCGGCGCGGCGATCACCCGTCAATTTGGAACAAGCAACTATACGATATCATACGCCGACTTCATTTCGGTGATGCTGACGGCCATTTCGCTCCTGATGGCCTTGCTAGCGTTCTTCATTGCCATATTGGCGTTTATCGGATGGAGCTCAATCAGCGGCAAGGTGGCGGCCGATGTCAGCACATTCCTGGCAGATGGCTTCAAAGATGGTGGCCCACTCCATAAATTGCTCGTCGATGAAACTAACCGCGCGAGATACGAGGGCATTCACGAAGTCGACACTGAGTTCGCTGACGAAGCTGCCGAGGCTGACAAAGACGGAAGCCGGGAAGGTTCCTGATGAGCGTTGATCTTTGGGACCGCATGGATCCGCGTGAGGCCGAAATTGTGCGTAGGCATACGGCCACCATTCCGGTGCGAGTGGGAGAACTCGCAGCCGAACTAGGTCTGCGTGTCTATAAGTCGCCATTGGCACCCAATATTTCCGGCTTGATCAGGCCTGCCGAAGACGGAAACGGCTTCGAAGTTCGGGTCAATAAATATGAAGTCGCCGAGCGTCAACGATTTACGCTCGCTCATGAGATCGCCCATTTTCTAATACACAAGAGCGACATTCGTTCTGGTGTTGTCGATAGCGTGATGTATCGATCAGCTTTGACTTCTCGAAAGGAGGCTGAAGCAAATCGCCTAGCTGCAGATATCATCATGCCGGCTTCGGCAGTCCGCAAGGAGTTGGCCGCAAATGGTGGCGTCGCCACGGAAGAAGCGGCTTCGCAACTTGCAAGTGCGTTTAAAGTGTCGCTTCCTGCAATGAGAGTTAGATTGGGAATCGCCTAAGGTGGGCTGAAATGCTGGTGGGAAAGACGTACGCGCCGATTCTCCACGCGCGCAGTGTCGAAATAAAAGCTCTGGCTGAACTGCCCGAGGCCACCAAAGACTTGATTTTCCCGCTCATCGTTGCTCGACCCTGGCCTAACGCGAAACACCTTCGGAAAACCTGGGAGAAGCTTAGAGCAGCGTTCGGCACCAGACGATTTGCGCTCGATCTGGATCCTTATAAGCGCTCATCAGGCGCTGCTCAGCCCGCGGCGGCCGAGTTTGATGCGTTGTTTGACCACGCGGACGGCCACAGAGCTTATTTTGAGGAGGTCGCCAGCATCGATGAGGCGATCCCGACCCTTCAAGTTGGACCGAATTCCAACGTTGAGGAGCAACTGGAACATGCCCAGCGCCTGGATCGCGGCTTGGTGCTCAGATTGCAGTACGGGGCTACGCCCACACCCATTGCATTGGCGCGTCAGGTTGCCGGCGCTATGCACGATGTCGCGATCTTCGTCGATCTTGGTTGGTCCAACGATCTTTTAAGTCGAGAGCTGTGGGCCTCTTCGATCCTCGAGGCGATTGCCGAGGATCATATTGAACGCGAGGTCGTAGTTGCGGGCTCTAGCTTCCCGGAGTCGTTTCGTAGTCTTGCGCGGGACGAGATACGCGCAAATGAACGCGTAATATTCGACAATCTCGTACAGCGTCACAACGCAGTTGTGCTGACTTACGGCGATTGGGGAAGCACGCGGTTGCCGAAAGAGTCAACCCCTATGGGATCCATACCTCCACGTATTGATCTACCAAATAGCCGAGAGTGGATTTGCTTTCGCAGAGAAGGCGAAGAAGGCTTTAAGGACATCGCGATTCGAACAGTTACTGATCGCTCATGGCCCAGAGACCTTCGAATCTGGGGAACCTATCAGATCGCCGCTACCGCCGAAGGTGTTCCCGATAGCATCAAAGGCCAGACAAAGGCGGCCGCCGCGAGGGTCAACATTCACTTGCATCAGCAGGCCCACTTTGGGGCTGCGGGCAACTTCAGCGATCGGGACGAGCCCTTCTCAGACGACCTCTAACAGTGACGGTAAACTTTCGGGGACAGGAAACCTATTCCCTCGAACCGCCGTGGCCGCGGCGCGCGGAGCGCGGGGGAATAGGTATCCAGTCCTCTGGGGTATCCGAACGGGGATCGGGTGGCCTAGGTTGGTCGGTAAGCCGGCGCGGACGTCGCTGGATCGTTGGGGGAGGCTGGATTGATCGCGTATTCGACGCTGGGCGTGAACGACATGGGCCGGGCGGTGGCCTTCTATGACGCGGTGCTGGGGGCGCTGGGGGGGAAGCGGGACACCACCAGCGAGACCTGGACCGGCTACAGCCGCGCCGGCGACCGCAGCAAGTTCTTCCTGACCCGGCCGTTCGACCGGCAGGCCGCGAGCGGCGGCAACGGGACCATGCTGGCCTTCCTGGCCGAGGATCGGGCGGCGGTGGACGCGTTCCACGCGGCGGCCCTGGCGGGGGGCGGGACCTGTGAAGGCCCGCCCGGCGTGCGCGAGGGGATGAACCCGGTGTTCTACGCGGCCTATGTGCGCGACGCCGACGGCAACAAGCTCTGCGCCTTCGTGCGGAAATAGGCGCGGGCGGGCGCCGCGACTCGAGCGGCGCGCGGGTTTCTTTCGCGATCATCCCCCTCGGGGGAATTGTTTCGGGCGGCGGCTTCGATCTAGCGGACCTTGGCGTGGGCTGTGTTGGGGGACCTCCCGCGCGACAGAGCCGGGCCGGCCGGCGTCCGCAGAGGCGCGGGTCGGCCCGATGCGGGGGATTTCGGCGAGGGGGCGGGGACAGGAAACCTGTTCCCCCGCTCGGCCGGGGCGTGGCGCGCGGAGCGCCAGGGAACAGGTATCCAGTCCCCCCGGGGTATCCGAACGGCGATCGGCTGGCCTAGTCTGGCGCTCAAGCCCGCGCGGACGTCGCGGGCGCCAGTTCGGGGAGTGGTTTCATGAGCGCCTATCTGTCGTCGGCCCTGGAGGCCGTGCGGTTCATCCGTGGCCAGAGGATCGAGGGGCGCGCCAAGTGGCGGCGCCACGACGCGACGGAGAAGGGCTCGGACTACAGCCTCTATCACGGGTCGTGCGGCATCATCCTGATGCTGCTGGAGCTGCACGCGGCCGGGCAGGACGCGGACGCGCTGGCCGAGGCGGTGGCGGCGGGCGAGGAGGCGCAGGACTATCTGGCCAAGAAGGACTGGCTGTCGGTCAGCCCCTCGACCGGCTGGCCGGGCTACGCCTTCGCCTTCTCGGAGCTGGCCAAGGCGAGCGGGCGCGAGGACTTCCGCGCGACGGCGGCCATGTGCCTGGACCGGCTGGCGGGCCAGGCGGTGGAGCTGGGCGCCGGGATCGGCTGGATCGAGCCCATGCCGTTCTCCGACATCACCGGCCTGACCGGCGACCGCGAGATCTACGACCAGTCGGTGGGGGCGGCGGGCGCGGGGCTGGTGCTGCTCTACGCCCATGAGGCGGGGCTGCACGCGAAGGCGCTGGACTGGGCCGTGGCGGTGGGCGAGCGGCTGCTGGAGGTGGCCGAGACCGATCCGGACGGGCTGCGCTGGCGGATGATGAGCGACATGCCGTTCGCCTTCACCGCGCCGAACTTCGCCCATGGCGGGGCGGGCGTGGGCTATTTCCTGCTGCAGCTGCACCGGGCGAGCGGGGAGGGGCGCTATCTGGAGGCCGCGCGGGAGGCGGCGCGCTACACGCTGAGCCGGGCCTCGGCGGCGGGGTCGGGGCGGCTGATCTGCCACACCGAGGAGGCGCGCAAGCCGATCTTCTATCTCGGCGCCTGCCACGGGCCGGCGGGGACCGGGCGGCTCTTGCTGGAGCTGCATGCGGTGACCGGGGAGGCGGCGTGGCTGGAGGCGGCGCGGTCGCTGGTCGACGGACTGCTGTCGACCGGGGCGCCGGAGACCCGCTCCAAGGGGCTGTGGAACAATCACGGCCAGTGCTGCGGCGACGCCGGGATCGGGGAGTTCGCGCTCCTGATGGCCCAGCGGACCGGGGAGGACGGCTATCGCGACCTGGCCCGGCGCTGCGCCGAGGTGATCGTGGCGGGCTCGGAGGCGGGCGACGGCCAGCGCCGCTGGCGCCATGCCGAGCATCGCGACCGGCCGGAATTCCTGCAGGCCCAGACCGGCTACATGCAGGGGGCGGCGGGCATCGCCAGCTTCCTGCTGCACCTGGCGACCACCGAGGCCGGGACGCCGGTGAAGATCCCGATGCCGGACTGGCCGCGCTAGGCCGCGCGTTTCGCCGGCTGGCGCAGGGCGGCGAGGACGCGGGTGACGGCGGGGGAAGAGGCGTCGGCGCGCTTCCAGGCGAGGCCGACCTCGCGGCGCAGGGCGAGGTCCGCGAGCGGGCGGACGGCGACGCGGGCGTCGGGCGGGACGACGCCTTCCGGCAGGACGGTGACGCCGAGGCCCGCCTCGACCAGGGCCAGCGCCCATTCCTCGGTGGTGGCGACCGCGACGACCTGGGGCTTGAAGCCGAGGTCGGCGGTCTGGTCGGCGTTCTCGCAGTTGCAGCGGGCGATCAGCGGCAGGCCTTCGAGGTCGCCGAGCACGACGCGCGGGGCCAGGCGCAGCGGGTGGGCCGGCGGCAGGGCCAGCACATAGGCCTCCGACCAGAGGGGCGCGAAGGCCTCGGCCTCCTCGACCATGGCGCGGGAGACGATGCGCACGTCGCAGGGGGCGTCGGCCTCGGTGAGCGTCAGGCGCAGGTCGGACGCCTCGGCCAGCGGGGCGATCAGCGGGCGCAGGCGGGCCATGTCGAGGCTGCGCATCAGGCCGAGCGTGACCTGGGCGGCGGGGGCCGGCGCGAACAGGGCCTTGAGCGACAGGGCGTCGTCGACCAGGCGGCGCGCGCGGACATAGAGCGCCTGCGCCGCCGCGGTGGCGGCCACGCCCTTGCGGTGGCGCACGAAGAGCGTCGCGCCCAGTTCGCGCTCCAGCGCCGCGACGGCGGCGGAGATCGAGGGCTGGGAGACGAAGCAGCGCCGCGCGGCGGCGGTGATGGCGCCGGTCTCGTAGACCGCCAGGAAGTAGCGAAGTTCCCGCAATTCCATAGTCATGTCCTATGAATGACCTCAGACATCTATATTTTACGTATGGGAGGCGTTGCGCAAGGCTTGGGTCGAACTGGAGGTTTCCCCATGCCGACCCACACCCTTCCCCGCAGATTGCTTCCCCGTAGCCTGGCCGCCCTGGCCGCCGCCGCGTCCCTGGCCGCCTGCGGCGCGCCGTCGAGGGCCGAGCTCGCGCCGCCGGCCCCGCCGCCGCCCGCCCATCCGCCGGCCGGCATGACGATCTCGGCCATCGCTTCGGGCT
>CAMFHW010000090.1 GCA_945952175.1 uncultured Phenylobacterium sp.
CGGGGGCCACCTCGGTGGACGCGGAAGGAGTCTTCTGCCGGGTTTGATGTGTCTACGAGACCGGGGCGGCGGCCATCGGCGCGCTCTCCAGGATGCGGCGCGGCGCGGCCGGGGCGGCGACGGCGCGTTGCGGACGCGGCGCCTTGAAGGCCGGGCGCGCGGGCTTCGACGGCGCGGCGCGGCCGGACAGGCCCAGGCGGTGGACCTTGCCGATGACCGCGTTGCGGGTCACCCCGCCCAGCTGTTTGGCGATCTGGCTGGCGCTGAGGCCATCCTGCCAGAGCTTCTTCAGCGTCTCGACGCGCTCGTCTGTCCAACCCATGGTTCGCTCCACCGCTTTGAACTGGTCCCGGCGACGCCCCCGCGAGCAAGCCGGGATCAACATGTTGTGGCAGTACGCAACTTCGTCCGCCAGCAACCACCACATATCGTAAACAGTTCCTTAAAGGCCACAATAGGCGCCCCACGCTTAGTCCACAGGAACTAGATATAGCGTCGGCATGCCGCACCCTTGCGCAGGAGCGCGCGGCGGCGCACATCAGCGGTCATGAAGGACATGCCCGCCGTCGAAGCCGTCTTCCCGCCCCAGCCGCGCGACTATCACGGGGTCAACTGGGCGGGCTTCCAGACCCTGTATCTCCGCGAGATTCGGCGTTTCTGGAAGGTGGGAATGCAGACCCTGGCCGCGCCCGTGGTGACGGCCCTGCTCTATATGATGGTCTTCGTGGTCGCGGCCCAGGGCGCGCGGCCGCCGGTGCACGGGGTCGCCTTCGGCACCTTCGTGGCGCCGGGCCTGATCATGATGTCGATCCTGAACAACGCCTTCGCCAATTCCTCGTCCAGCCTGCTGCAGGCCAAGATGAACGGGCTGATCGGCGACTTCCTCACCCCGCCGCTCTCGCCGCCGGAGCACGTCGCCGCCTTCTCGCTCGGCGCCGCGACGCGGGGCATCCTGGTGGGCACGGTGACCTGGCTGGCCGTCATGCCCTTCACCCACCTGCCGGTGACCCACCTGTGGGCCGTGCTCTATTTCGGGATCGGGGCGGCGGTGATCCTGGGCCTGCTCGGGGTGATGGCCGGGCTGTGGAGCGAGAAGTTCGACCACATGGCTGTGGTGACCAACTTCATCGTCATGCCCATGACCTTCCTGTCGGGCACGTTCTACCTGGTCGAGCGCCTGCCGGAGCCGTTCCGCACGGGCAGCCACTTCAACCCGTTCTTCTATCTGATCGACGGCTTCCGCTACGGCTTCATCGGCCACGCGGAGGGCTCGCTGATCACGGGGGTCGGCATGACGGCGGGCCTGATCGTCGCCCTGGCCTCGGTGTGCCTGTGGATGTTCGAGACCGGCTACAAGATCAAAACCTGATCGCGGTCAGTCGCCGAGCCCGCGCGGCGGGTTGGGCGCGTCCGCCTCGGCGAGCGCCATGGTCTCGCGCAGGATGCGCAGCAAGGCCATGCGGCTATAGCCCCTGAAGCCGACGTTCTTCGGCAGCTCGGCGCGGGACAGCCGAACCACGTCGACCGACCCGTGGCTCACCACGAAGGCGGCCGGCAGTTCCTTCACCTGGTCGGGCTGCAGCTGCGCGCGCTTCAGCGCGTCCTGGATGTCGGTGGAGTCGGCGTTGAGCTCGGCCACCACGAAGTTGCGCGCTACGAAGCGGGCCAGGGTGTCGGCGTCGCCCGCCGTGCCGGCGGCCATGGGCTCCATGGCCGGGTCGTTCCAGCCGTCGATGTAGCGGTTCAGCACCACGCACCAGACGCACCAGTCGGCGCCCACCAGGACCAGCACGCGCCGGCCGCTGGCGCGGGCCTTGCGGGCCGCGGCGTCGAGGACGTCGGCCTGGGCGACGCAGCGGGCGAACTGGCCGTGCGGCAGGTGCGGGCAGGCGCGCTGGACGTCGGGGAAGGTGGTGAGGCCGTAGGGATTGACCTTGCCGGGCACCTTGCCGGGCGTGACGCCCGTCTCGGCGACAGCGGGCGCGGCGGCCAGCGACAGGGCGGCCGCGGCGGCGAGCGCCCGCATCGTCCCTGAACTATGCCCCAGCAATCCCACAGTCCCGCTCACTAAACCGGTTGCAAATCAGACATCATTGGAAGCCCGGAGCGCATCGGAATCAAGGGCCTGAAGGCGGGCCCGGCCACCGCGATCCCCAGCAAAATTGTGCGATTGGCGACCCTGCGATCCTAGCCTAACGTCGTTATCCGCGGCGAGGGGGCTGCGGGGGACAAGGCATGGCGGCGGCGAGCGAGGTCCGGTCCGAGGCCGGCATGGCGAGCATGGGCGTGGCGGTGGTGCCGCTGCTCGCGCTGGCGGTGTTCATCAACTATGTCGACCGGGGCAACCTGGCGACCGCCGCGCCGCTGATGAAGGATGAGCTCAAGCTCTCCTCGACCCAGATCGGCCTGCTGCTCTCGGCCTTCTTCTGGAGCTACACCCCGGCCATGATGCTGGCGGGCTGGCTGTCGGAAAAGATCAACGCCTATCGCACCCTGGCGCTCGGCCTCGGCATCTGGTCGGTGGCCACCATGCTCAGCGGCCTGGCCGGCGGCTTCTACGCCCTGCTGGCGCTCAGGATCATGCTCGGCCTCGGCGAGAGCGTCGCCTTCCCCTGCAGCTCGAAACTGCTGGCCCAGCACCTGCCCGTCCATCGGCTGGGGGCGGCCAACGGCCTGATCGGCGCGGGCCTCGCGCTCGGCCCGGCGTTCGGCACGTTGGTCGGCGGCCTCCTGATGGCGCAGGTCGGCTGGCGCACTGTCTTCATTCTGTTCGGCGTGGCCTCGATGGCCTGGCTCGTCCCCTGGCTGGTGACCACCCGCCATGCTTCGCGCGCCGCCGACCAGCCGCATGAGCTGGGCGCCGCGCCGTCGTTCCGGGCCATCCTGGCGCGCCGCGAGGCCTGGGGCGCGGCTTTGGGCCACTTCGCGAACAATTACGGCTTCTACTTCGTGATCTCGTGGCTGCCGACCTATCTGGTGAAGGCCAAGGGCTTCTCGGTGCCGCAGATGGCGGTGATCGGCGGGGTGATCTACCTGACCTACGCGGCCAGCAACGTCTTCACCGGCTGGTTCTCGGACCGTTGGATGCAGGCCGGCGCCACGGCCAACCGCGTGCGCAAGACCTTCACGATCAGCGGCCTGGCGATCTCGGCCCTGGCGATGCTGGTCTGCGCCTTCGCCACCGCGCCCGTCGCCGTGGCCAGCCTGATCGTCGCGGGCCTGGCCTTTGGGTTCGGCACCCCCAACATCTTCGCCATCGGCCAGACGCTCGCCGGGCCGCGCGCGGCCGGCAAATGGATCGGTTTCCAGAACTGCATCGGCAACCTCGCCGGCATCATCGCGCCCCTGATCACCGGCATGGTGGTCGACCGCACCGGCCAGTTCGAGTGGGCCTTCATCTCAGCGGCCGCAGTCACCGTCAGCGGCGTGGTCGCCTGGGGGGTGGTGATCCCGAAGATCGCGCCCCTCGACTGGCCGAAGGCGGCCGCCACGGCCTGACACCGTCATGGAACCGTGATTGACAAGCGGGGTCCTTGAGCGGAAAACGCCAAGCCTTCCAGTCCCCGTCGCCCTGCGGCGGGGACGCTTAGCTTTCTGGAGGGCCCCTCCCGTGACTGAAAAGACCGCGACGCAAGCCGCGCCCGTTCCCAGCGACCACATCATGAGCGTGTACAGCCGCACGCCGCTGGCGTTCGAGCGAGGCGAGGGCGCGCGACTTTTCACCACCGACGGCGAGGCCTATCTCGACTGCATGGCCGGCATCGCGGTGAACGCGCTGGGTCATGCCAATCCCAAGCTCGTCCAGGCGGTGAAGGACCAGGCCGAGAAGCTCTGGCACGTGTCGAACATCTTCACGATCCCGGGCCAGGAGAAGCTCGCCAAGGTTCTGACCGACGCGACCTTCGCCGACGTGGTGTTCTTCACCAATTCCGGGACCGAGGCGATCGAGTGCGCGATCAAGACCGCGCGCAAGTATCACTGGGCCAAGGGCCATCCCGAGCGGATCGACATCATCGGCTTCGACGGCTCGTTCCATGGCCGCACGCTCGCGGCGGTCAACGCCTCGGGCAACGCCTCCTATCTGGAAGGCTTTGGCCCGCGCATGCCGGGCTTCGTCCAGCTGCCGTTCGACGACATGGACGCCCTGAAGAAGGCCGTGGGCCCGACCACCGCGGCGATCATCGTCGAGCCGGTTCAGGGCGAAGGCGGTGCGCGCGCGCTGTCCACCGAGAGCCTGAAGGCGCTGCGCCAGCTCTGCGACGAGACCGGGACCCTGCTGATCCTGGACGAGATCCAGTGCGGCCTGGGCCGAACCGGCAAGCTGTTCGCCCACGAATGGGCGGGCGTCACCCCCGACATCATGGCCGTGGCCAAGGCGCTGGGCGGCGGCTTCCCGGTCGGCGCCTGCCTGGCGACCGCCGAGGCGGCCCAGGGCATGACCGTCGGCTCGCACGGCTCGACCTATGGCGGCAACCCGCTGGCCATGGCCGTCGGGCTCGCGGCCATGGAAGAGCTGAACTCGCCGGAGCTCCTGGCCCACGTGAACGAGGTGGCCGGCTACTTCACCCAGCAGTTCGCGGGCTTGAAGGAACGCTATCCGGACGTGGTGGCCGACGTGCGCGGCAAGGGCCTGCTGATTGGCCTGAAGCTCGTCACCCCCAACCGCGAATTCATGCAGCACGCCCGCGACCAGCACCTGCTGATCGCCGGCGGCGGCGACAACTGCGTGCGCCTCCTGCCGCCGCTGACCCTCACCCTCGAAGAGGCCCGTGAGGCGGTGGAGAAGCTGGAAGGCGCCTGCGAGGCGGCCCGAACCAAGGCCAAGGCCGCCGCCTGAGACGTTCACCCCAGACGCCCCGGCGCGAGCCGGGGCCAAGGCCGGGCGACGAATAGGCCGTCGCCGCCACAGCAAGATCCCGCCCAGCCTGACCGGTCTGGGCGGTGAATGGAGGGTTTTTCGTGACCCAACCGGTGAGACACTTCCTCGACCTCTGGAAACTCGACGGCGCCGCCCTGCGCGCCATCCTCGACGACGCCCACGCCCGCAAGGCCGCCCGCAAGGGCTGGACCCAGGGCCGGGCCGACGCCGACGCCCCAGCGCGCGACCGCACCCTGGCGATGATCTTCCAGAAAAACTCGACGCGGACCCGCTTCTCGTTCGACGCCGCCATCCGCCAGCTCGGCGGGGCCTCGATCATCTCCACCGCCAGCGACATGCAGCTCGGCCGCGGCGAGACCATCGAGGACACTGCCAAGGTGCTGTCGCGCATGGTCGATGCGATCATGATCCGCGCCAACCGCCACGAGGACGTCGAGCGGCTGGCCTACGCGTCCACCGTGCCGGTGATCAACGGCCTGTCGGACAAGGGCCACCCCTGCCAGATCCTGGCCGACATCATGACCATCGAGGAGCACCGCGGCCCCATCGCCGGCAAGACTCTGGCCTGGGTCGGCGACGGCAACAACATGTGCTCCAGCTTCATCCATGTGGCGCCCAAGCTGGGCTTCCAGCTGAACATCGCCGCGCCGGCGCTCTACCACCCGGACCTGATGGACCTGGCCCGCGCCGAGCAGGAGCAGGGGCGGATCAACACCACCGACGACCCGCGCGAGGCGGCCTCGGGCGCCGACGTGGTGATGACCGACACCTGGGTCTCCATGGGCGACGTCGATCACGACGAGCGGCTCGAGGCGCTGGAGCCCTACCAGGTCGACGCCGCCCTGATGAGCCTGGCCGCGCCGGATAGCGTCTTCCTGCATTGCCTGCCCGCCCACCGCGGGGAGGAGGTGACGGACGAGGTGCTCGACGGGCCGCGCTCGCTGGTCTGGGACGAGGCGGAGAACCGCATCCACGCCCAGAAGTCGATCCTGGCCTGGTGCTTCGGGGCGATCTGACGCGGAGGCGAGGGTGACGCTCGCAATGGCCGCCCATTGCTCCTATATGCGCCGCCCATGAGCTCCGCCCCCGCCATCGCCGCCGACGACCTGGTCGCCCCGTTCCAGATCGAGGGGGAGCCCGTGCGCGGCCGCATCGTGCGCCTGGGCCAGGCCGTGGACGAGATTCTCGCCGCCCACGCCTATCCCGAGCCGGTCGCGAACCTGCTGGGCGAGGCCTGCGCGCTCGCGGCCCTGGTGGGCTCGAACCTGAAGTTCGACGGCCGCCTGATCGTCCAGGCCCAGGGCGACGGACCCGTGCGCTACGTGGTCTGCGACTACGACACCTCAGGCGCCCTGCGCGGCTATTGTCGCTATGACGAGGCTCGCGTGGCCGAGGCGGCCCAGGGCTTCGCGCGGCCCGGCGCCAAGACCTTGCTGGGCGGCGGGGTGTTCATCATGACGGTGGACCAGGGGCCGGACATGGACCGCTACCAGGGCGTCACCGCCATCGAGGGCGAGACCCTGGCGCTGTGCGCCGAGCAGTATTTCGCCCAGTCCGAACAGACCCCGACCCGCGTGCGCCTGGCCGTCGGCCAGTCCGACCTGGGCGCCGGCGCCCACTGGCGCGCCGGCGGCATGCTGATCCAGAACATCGCCGAGGATGACGCCCGTGGCTCGACCGCCGAGGCTTGGAACCGCACCCAGGCCTTCTTCGAGACCATCGGCGAAGACGAGCTGATCGACCCGACCATCTCGGCCGAGACCCTGCTCTTCCGCCTGTTCCACGAGGACGGGGTGCGGGTCTTCGCACCCAAGCCGCTCGCCGCCTTCTGCCGCTGCTCGCAGGAGCGGATCGAGACGGTGCTCGCCTCCTTTGGCCCCGAGGAACGGGCCGAGATGGTCGAGGACGACGGCAAGATCCGGGTGACCTGCGAATATTGCTCGCGGGTCTATGCCGTCGATCCGGGCGACCTCGCCAAGGTCGGGCAGGCCTGACGTCGGGTCACGGTTTCCAAGGCGCCGGTGCGGCGCCATCCTCCTTTTCAAAGCCTCCGGAGGAAACCGCCATGACCCTGCACACCCCGCTCTGCGACCTGTTGGGGATCAAGCACCCGATCATGCTGGCCGGCATGGGCGGCGTCTCCTACGCCGAACTGGCCGCCGCGGTGACCAATGCCGGCGGTTATGGCGTGCTGGGCATGGCCGGCCGCTCGCCGGAGTTCATCCGCGAGGAGATGCGCAAGGTCCGCAAGCTGACCGACGGCCCGTTCGGCGTCGACCTGCTGGCCGCCAGCCCAGAGAGCCTGACCGCCTCGGTGGAGATCATCGTCGAGGAGGGCGCCTCCAGCTTCGTGGCGGGCCTGGGCGTGCCCATGCCGATCATGGAGAAGCTCAAGAAGGCCGGCCTCAAGGTCATGGTGGTCTGTGGCGCGGTGAAGCACGCGGTGAAGGCCGAGCAGGCCGGCTGCGACGCGGTGATCTGCCAGGGCGGCGAGGGGGGCGGCCACACGGGTCTCGTCGGCACCCTGCCGCTGGTGGCCCAGGCGGTGGAGGCCGTGAAGATCCCGGTGGTCGGCGCCGGCGGCCTTTATGACGGGCGCGGCCTGGCCGCCATGCTGTCGCTCGGCGCGGTGGGCGTCTGGATGGGCACCCGGTTCATCGCCTCCGACGAGGCGCATGCTGGCGGCCTCTATCGCGAGACCATCGTCGAGGCCACCGACGAAGACACCATCCGCACCCGCTCCTATTCCGGCAAACCGATGCGGGTGAAGAAGAACCCCTATGTCGAGGATTGGGAGAAGCGACCGCAGGACATCCAGCCCTTCCCGATGCAGGCGGCGCTCTCCAGCCGCGCGGGGGTGATGGGCGGGATCGGCGGCCAGCTCGAGGGCCTGGATCCGGACAAGTCCTGCTTCGCCATGGGCCAGGCGGCCGGCGGCGTGCACGACGTCCTGCCGGCGGGCGAGATCGTCCGGCGGATCATGTCCGAGGCCGAAGCGGCCATCGACCGCACGGCCAAGCTGAGCGAGCGCGTGTCCGCCTAACTCGGCGCGTTCCTCTCCCTCAGGGAGAGGCTAGGTGAGGGTTCTTTCTGAGCCGCCGCAGCCCTCACCCAACCCTCTCCCTGAGGGAGAGGGCTAGAGCTAGGATTCCCCGGTCAGGTCGCGCCGCGCCTTCTCCAGCTCCTCCGCGTAGCGGCGCGTGGCGTAGGCCTCCGAGACCACGCCCAGGACCTTGCGATCCTCGTCGATCACGGCCAGCTCGTCGGTCTCGGTCGCATCGAAGGCCGCCATGATCTCCTTGATCGACATGGCGGCCGATAGCGCCACGTCGCGATTGATGGCCAGGCTCGCCACCGGCGTCTCCAGATTGTCGGCCTGCACATAGGCCGCCGAGGTCGGGACGACGCCCGAATAGTGTCCGTCGGCGTCGACCAGCAGCACCCGGCGGGTGGAGCCCAAAGGGAACTTGGCGCGGAAGTCGGCCAGGGTGACATCGTCGCCGATGGTCTGGACGCCTTTGCGCATCATCCGCTCGGCGGTGAGCGTGCGCACCCAGGCCACGTCATGTGCGCTGCGGATCGTCTCGCCGCGCAGGTGCAGGCGCCAGGTGGAGAAAGAGTAGCCGAAGATCTCGCGCACCACGGCGCTGGCGATCAGCGAGGCGGTGAGCGCCGCGGCGGTCACGGTGAAGTCGCCGGTCGCTTCCAGCACCAGGAAGGACATGGTGAAGGGCCCGCCGACGATGGCCACGCCCAGGCCCGCCATGCCCACGAAGGCTGCGACGGTGGGGTCGAGCGTGGTCGCGCCGGGTATCAGTGCGGTGATGGCCGCGAAGGCTTGGCCCAGCAGGACCCCCAGGAACAGGGCCGCGAAGAACAGGCCGCCGCGGAAGCCGGTGGCGAGGGAGACGATCGAGGCCACCGACTTCATGGCGATCAGGGTCACGAGGGCGAAGAGAGTGAGGCGCGCGTCGAGGTCGAGGGTCAGGGCGCCGTGGCCCGCCGACAGGGTCTGGGGCGTGATCAGGGCGAGCGCCGCCAGGCCCAGGCCGCCCAGGGCCGGGCGCAGCAGGCGCGGGATCGGCGAGCCGGAGACCCAGGCCTCGGCCACGGCGACCGTGCGCATCAGGGCGATGCCGAAGGCGGCGCAGACCAGGCCCAGCAGCGCGTAGAGGCCGTATTCCGCCCAGTTCTGCACGGCCACGGTCGAGGTCTTCAGCAGGTAGGGCGCCCAGCCCAGGCTCTTGGCGGTCAGCACCGCGGCGAGGGTGGCGGCGCCGACAGGGGCGATGTTGGCGACCGTATAGGCGCCGATGACGATCTCGAAGGCGTAGAAGGCCCCGGTCAGGGGCGCGCCGAACGCCGCCCCGATCGCCGCCCCGGCGCCCGCGCCCACCAGGGTGCGCAAGTCGTTGCGACGCAGGTTCAGCCTCTGACCGGCGAACGACGCCACCATGGCGCCGGCCTGGGCGTAGGCGGCCTCCAGCCCGACAGAGGCGCCCGAGCCGTTGGACAGCAGGGTCTGGCCGCAGATGAACAGGCTGTCGCGCACCGACATCCGCCCGCCGTGCAGGGCGTTGGCCTCCACCGGGTCGATCGAGGGCCGCGGGCGATAGCGCAGCCACAGCCAGGTGACGACACCCAGGGTCAGCCCGCCCAGCGGAATGAACAGCGCCTGATGCGGGGCGATCATCGCCTGGGCCGACAGGCGCTCGTCGGGGTCGAACCCGAACAGCAGAATCTGCAGGCCATGCGCGATCCGGCCCTGCAGGACGGCCAAGGCGCCAGCCACGGCGCCCACCAGGGTCGCCACCGCGATCAGCCACAGCTCTGAGGAGCGGATCCGCCGTCGCAGCCAGGCCAGTCCCCGCAGGCCGCCGGCGCCCAGGCTGGCTGGGCTCAGGCTGCTGGGGTTCAGCGGGGTCATGGGCGGGCGGCCTCCCGGGACGACGCGGGCCAGGCCCGGTTCACGGAATTGGCATAGCCAATGTCGCGGCTTCGGTCAGCCTCTCTAGTGTCTCAGGCTAGCGCGGGCCGCGCCCGCTCGCGTACGAAGGGTTGCGGCGACCAGCGCACCAGGGAGCGCCACAGCCACTCGAACGGCCCGTAATTGAAGCGCGCGAGCCAGGGCTGGCTCCACAGCAGGATGAAGGCCCAGACCCCGGCCACCACGATCAGCTCGCCCGACCGCGACAGCTTGCCGTAGAGGCCGAAGCCATAGCCGTCGAACAGGGTGCTCGTGATGATCGAGGTCATCAGGTAGTTGCTGAACGCCATGCGCCCGGCCGCCGCCAGGCGGTCGACCAGCCAGGTGACAGCGCCGGCGCGGACCACCAGCAACAACACGCTGGCGTGGGCCAGCGCGATGAACGGCCGGGTCGCCTGCTGCCAGGCCTCCATGCGGTGCAGGACCAGGGGTTCGAACCCGCTGGCCCAGATGGTCCAGGCCATCCAGGCGGTGAGCGGAACCGCGACCAGATAGCCGAAGGCGATGGCGGCGCCGTAGGCGCGGTTGGTCCAGCCCAGGGTGAAGAAGCCCAGCCGGAACAGGCCCATGCCGACGAACATCTGGCCGATCGCCTCGGGCAGGGTGTCACCGGGCATCAGCACCAGCTGCATCAGCATGACCACCTTGGCGCGGGCCTTCAGCGCCTCCATGAAGCCGCCGCCGAAGCCGGCGAGCTCGGCGGCCTTCAGGCCGGGGGGCGGGACCACGGCCATGGACGCCTCCTGCCAGGCTCTGATCGCCGCGGCCGAGGCGCCCGGCGCGGTGGCGGCGACGCGCAGGGCGTCGAGCTGGTTGGCCTCGACGGCGTTCTTGGTCAGCAGGGCGACGAGGATCACCACCCCGATGCCGATCTGCCAGCGGGCGTCGAACTTGCGGAACGGGAAGATGAACAGGCCGGCCACCGCGTAGCAGACCAGGATGTCGCCGAACCACAGGAAGTAGGCGTGGATC
>CAMFHW010000091.1 GCA_945952175.1 uncultured Phenylobacterium sp.
GGTCCAGGATGTGCTGGATCGAAGCCTGGGCGACGGCGAGCGCGCCCCAGGCCGGCGTGCTGACCTCGAACAGGCCTGACGCTCCGCCAGCGAGCTCGACGGGCGCGAGCGCGGGGCCCTGCGGTTCGTAGGGCAGGACATGGCTGTCTTGCCTGCGCACCTGCCGCCAGCCGACCTCAACCCGCTTCAGGCGATCGAGGCGGTCGGGGCGCACATAGAGGAAGGCGGTCCCGAAGTCGCCCATCAGCCACTTATAGGTTCCGCAGCAGGCGAAATCGACGCCGCTGGCCTTCACGTCGATCGGAACCGCGCCAGCGGCCTGGATGACGTCGGCATAGACGAGCACATCGCGGGCATGGGCCATGGCGCAGAGCTCGGCGAGGTCATGCTTGAATCCGGTGGTGCTGGAGACCAGGGAGACGGCGATGAGGCGGGTCTCCGGTCGGATCAGGGCGCGCAGGTCGGCAAGGTCGACACAGCCGCCCCGCGGGCGCGCCACCGCCACCGAAACACCGCGCCGTGCGAGCTCCGCATAGAGGGCGAGTGCGCCATCGTAGTGGAGGCCATCGGTGACAACGCCGGTGCTCGGCCCGACGCCCAGCGCCAGATTGACCAGGTTCTCGCCGTCGAGGGTGCTCGGAACGACCGCGATATCGGCGGGATCGGCGTTGATCAGCCTGGCGAACCGCGCCACCGCCCCGCGACGGGGATTGGCGCGCGGGCCGACCGCCTGGGGATCGCGCCGCCGGGCCTCGACATAGGCCGTGGCCGCGGTCGCCGCGAAGGCGCCGACGGGGTGAGTGAAGGCCGCGTCCAGATAGACGCCTTCGAACGGAAAGGCCGCCGGCCCGCGCCCCGGCGCCACGACGAGGGCCGGCGTCGCGGCGGCTCCCAGGATCCCCCGGCGCGATATCTCCATGGGCCGCACCTCAGTCCTGCGCGATGGGCAGACGCACGGCGCTCGCCCGACCGGGCGTATGGAACACGCTCTGGGTGGCCTTGCGATAGTCCTCCGGCCTGGCCTCGAAGATGCTCGGCACGAACGTCTGCGGATTGCGGTCATAGACCGGGAACCAGCTCGACTGGACCTGGACCATGATCCGGTGGCCCGGCAGGAAGACGTGGTCGGTCATGGGCAGGGCGAAACGGTAGGCCTCCACCTTGCCGGACGTCAGGGGCGAGGCCTTGTCGAGCGCCCTCAGATACCGGCCGCGGAAGATCTCCATGCCGACGGGACGCTGATAGCCGCCCATGTCCGGCTCGGCCATTTCGCGCGGATAGACGTCGACCAGCTTGACCACGAAATCGCTGTCGGTCCCGGTCGTGGCGGCGAACAACTCGACGAGGGGCTGGCCGAAGACGTGGGTCGGCGCGGTGAGCGGCTCGGTGACATAGGTCAGCACGTCCGGTCTTTGGCCCGCGACGCGCTGATCTGCGATCAGGGAGGTCTTCCAGGAGTCCGAGCGGCTAGTGAAATAGAAGGGCCGCGCGATGACCGGGACCGGCTTGGCCGGGTCGGAGACGTAGTCGTCCCTGGCCGCCTCCTTGGTGTCTGGCGCATCGAACGACAGACGGCCCCCGGCCCTCAGATAGAGCGGCCGTGTCGCGGCGGGCACGGCCTGCGACCGACGCCAACGGTCGGCGCCGGTCGCATAGCTGATCACCGCCGGCGGATCGAACGGCGGGGCGGCGTCCTTCAGGCGCGCATCGAGGAAGGGCTTGATGATGTCGCGGCGCGCGGTCTGGGCGGTGTCTTCGGGAAAGGCGACAGGGCCCAGGTGCGAGCCGTCGCTCTCGACGCCCATGTGCGACCAGGGCCCGAGCAGCAGCGAGACCTTGTGGTCCTTGTCCAGCGGATGCAGGGCGCGGAACACGGCCGGGGCGCCATAGAGGTCCTGCTCGTCATACATGCCGCCGACCAGGAGCATGGGGACCTGGATGGGGCGCTTGGCGAGTTGCTGATCCAGGGCCTGCTCGCGCCACCAGGCGTCGAAACCCTCGTGGGCGACGAATCGCTTGGCGGCCGCGAAGTCGTGCAGCCCGTAGCGGCGCATGTAGTCGCCCGAGGAACCGGTCTCCAAGAAGAGGCCGTAGAGGTCGACCATGCCCGTCGGCGGCGGCGCGGCGCGCGCCTGCCCCGCCATGATGATCGGCAGGACGTTCAGGGTGATCTGGCGGAAGGCGCCGTTGTGATACCAGTCGTCGCCGGTCCAGACGTCGACCATCGGGTTGATCGGCGCCGCCGCCTTGAGCGCCGGGTGACCCGACACGGTCGCCATCAGGGTGGTGAAGCCGGCATAGGAGCCGCCAATGACCCCAACCTTGCCATTGGATTCCGGCAGGTTGCGCACGAGCCAGTCGATGGTGTCGTAGGTGTCGGTGGCGTGGTCGATGCCGGTCGGGTTGAGCGGCCCGGACAGGGGCCGGTTGGTCACATAGACGCCTTCGGACCGGCCACGGCCGCGGATGTCCTGCCAGACCCGGATATAGCCGTCCTCCAGATAGGGCGCGTCCATCGCAGAGACGATGCGGGCCAGGGACTGGCTGTTTCCGGCGATGTTCCCGTCGGCGCCGTAGGGCGTGCGCTCCAGCAGGATCGGCGCGTGGGTCGCCCCCTTCTTCATCAGGATGACGGCGTAGAGCTTCGCCCCGTCGCGCATGGGGATCATGGCTTCGCGGCGCACATAGTCCGCCTCCGCCGAGGCGGGCTGGTAATTGGGCGCGATGTCGGAGGCGAGCGTGTCGACGGGCGGCGCCGCCCCGGCCGACTGGGCGAGGCCGAGGGCCAGGGCGAATGAGACGAGACCTAGGCGCATGAGGGATCCGCCGGGGTGCGGGTGAGGACGATGGCGATCGCGGCGACGCCGGCCACGATCGCGCAAGGGGTCGCCGCCAAGAGCACGCCGGCGGGGGCCACGCCCAGGGCCAGAAGTTTGCCGGCCGCCAGTGGTCCGGCGATGCCGCCGAGGCGGCCGACCGAGACCGCCGCGCCGACGCCGGTCGCCCGCACCAGGGTCGGATAGCAGGCGGGCGCCAGGGTGTAGAGGACCAGCTGGCCGCCGATGGCGAAGAACCCCACGACCACGCCGACCGCCGCCACGGGCGCGAAGCCCTGGGCGGCGCCGAGCGCATAGAGCGAGGCGGCGATGGCCACGTAGCTGACCGCCAGCACCGTCCGCAGACGGCCCCGGTCGGCGATCATGGCGAGCAGGACGCAGCCAGCGGCCGCGCCCATGTTCTCGAAGGCCGAGATCATACCGGCCTGCGGGACTGTGAAGCCCTTGGCGACCATGAGGGTCGGGAGCCAGTTGTTGAGCAGATAGACCACCACCTGGGTGAAGCCGTAGCTCAGCCAGAGCAGCAGGGTGACCCCGGTGCGCCCCTCGCCGAACAGGGCGTCGCCGAGGGCCGGACGCCGGACGGCCGACGCGGCGTCGGTGACCGCCGCCCGCGCGGCGCGGAAGGCGGCGGACTCCGGCAGGGCGAAGAGCAGGACCGGGGTGAGCAGCAGCGGCAGGACGCCGCCGATATGGAAAATGGTCCGCCAGTCGAGGCCGCCGGCCTGGCTCGCCACGAAGAGCCCCAAAAGGGTGCCGCCGATCGGCTGCCCGCAGAACATCAGGCCGACGCCGGTAGCCTTGCGGTCGGGCGCAGAGACCTCGGCGGCGAGCGCGATCAGGTTCGGGAAGGCGCCGCCAAGACCGAGACCGCAGAGCAAGCGGATCAGGATGAACTGGTTGAGATCGCGCGCCTGGGCGGTGAGCAGCGAGAAGACCGCCAGCACCAGGAAGGCCCCGATCAGCACGCGCTTGCGGCCGATGCGGTCGCCGAGCCGGCCGCCGATGGCCGCCCCGATCATCAGGCCGACGATCGTGGCGGTCAGGACGTAGGAAAGCGAGGCCGGCGAGAAACCGAAGGCCTTGGCCACCGAGGGCGCGGCGAGGCCCATCGAGACGATGTCCGCGCCCTCCAGCATGGCCGCGAGGAAGCAGAGGAAGATCGTCACGATGGGCGTCCTTTTCAGGCCCCTAGAAGCGGGCCGTGGCGCCGACGAAGAAGCGCCGGCCGTAGAGGTCGCCGTAGATCCGCGAATTGAAGGACGGGGTCTCGTCCGTCAGGTTCACGACGCCGCCGCGCAGGGTGAAGGTCCCGAAGTCGTACTGGGCCGAGATGGTCTGCTGGTAGTTCGCCTTGATCACCGGCACCGGGGTCGACTCGATGGTCGCCGTATAGCTCGAGCGGACCGACGGCAGGTAGTAGAGGGACCAGAAGACCTTGAGCGGGCCCTTGCTGTAGCGCAGGTCGTAACGGATCCGCCAATCGGGGGCCGATGGCGTGTCCTGGCTCCTGGTCAGGTCAAAGCCGGTGACCGAGGTCTCCTGGCGCGAGGTGTGGGTCGCCTCGGCGGCCACTTCCAGCATGCCGAGGTCGCGGTCGTCGAAGAAGCGGCCGACAGGGAAACGGTAGTTGAGGTTGTAGACCTCGCCCCGATAGAGCACCGAGCCGGCGTTGAAGGTGGTTTCGCGGCCGGTCTGCAGGAAGCCCTTCGAGTCGCGGGTGAAGGTGTCGCAGAACGACGTCTGCTGCGGCTGGGTGTCGTAGCAGACGCTCAGGAAGTTGTTGATCGTGAAGGACGACAGGCCGTTGGTCAGGTCGATCTCGATGCGGTCGGCGCTGAGCGTCAGGCCCGGGATGTACTTGGGCTCGTAGACCAGGCCGTAGGTCGTGGTCTTGGAGATCTCGTTCTTCAGGTCGGGGTTGCCGCCGACGGTGAGCGCGACCAGGCCGGTGTTGATCGCCGGGTCGTTGAACGAGGCCAGCGGGCCGTATTCGGGGTGCGCCGCGAACAGGGCCTGGCAGTTGGCCAGGCGGACGGCCGGGTTGGGCCCGCTGTTGATCAGGGTGCGGTCGCAGGGGTCCTGCGCCGGGTTGCCGGGGTTCACGCTGGTGGGAGCGAACTGCTGGCCAAGCGTGGGGGCGCTGAAGTTGCGGCTGCGCGAGGCGCGAAGGCCTAGGCCCCAGCCGATGGTCCAGTTGCCGCCGACGCCCCAGACGCTCTCCTGGCCGGCCAGCGAATTGTCGACCTTGCGGTACGAGCCGTTGATGTCGAGGGCCTCGACCAGCGGCAGGGTGAAGTCGCCGCCGACGATCGGCACCAGGACTTCGGCCGAATATTCGTTGGTGTTGTACTTGCCGGCCTCGGCGAAGCTTTCGCCCTGGCCGGTGATGCCGGCGAGGTTGGCGGCGAAGGGCAGGAACTTTGCGCTTTCGGCGCGGTGCTCATAGGCCAGCGAGAACTTCGCCTTGCCGGCCGGCAGGTCGATGATGTCGCCGCCGAGGGTCGCCAGGAAGTCGTCCTGCTTGTTGCGGGTCGAGCCGCCCACGGGGACCGAGAAATAGGCCACCGACGAGGCGTTGCCGCCGTTGATGAACGGGTTGAAGGCGACGCACGCCGGGTCGTCGTTGGTGGTGATGGCGTCGGCGTTGATCGCGCAGACGATCGAGCCAGCCGCGTTCTTGGCCGCGCGGAAGGCGTTCGACATCTTGGTCAGGACGAAGTCGAGGACCGACTGGCGCGACTTGGTCTCGCCGTGGCTGAACGACAGGCTCCAGTAGAAGTCCCGTTCGGCCCAGTTGAAGTCGCCGTCGAGGCCGACCTCGGCGCGCCAGACGTCGGTGGTGGTGTCGCGGTTCTGCGGAATGACGTCGTACATCTTCGACAGGACCAGGGGACCGCCGGCCGCGAAGGTGGGGCTCGCGGCGCTGAGGGTGGCGATCTGGGCCGCCGTCAGGAACGGGTTGGCCTTGGTGAAGGTGACCGGCCCCTGCCCGCCCGGCGCGAAACCGCCGACGAACTTGACCAGGCCCTGGGTGCCGATCTCGTCATTGCCCTTCTCGCGGGAATAGAGGAGCTCGGTCGAGGCCTTGATGTGGTCGGTCAGGTCGTAGTGGGCGATGAAGGTGCCGGTGTAGCGCTCCACCCCGGTGGCCAGGGTGGAGAGCCGGCGGGCGTCGAGCCCCTCTCCGCCCTCGGCCGAGCTGGAGGACGGGCCGATGATGCCGGTGTCGTAGGGGATCACCGAATTGCCGTCGGCCGAGAACTGCAGGGCCTGGCCGGCGCCGGTGCGCAGCAGGCCGGTGGGCGAGGTGGTGTTGGCGGTGAAGATCACCCCGTTGGTGTTGTAGCGCCACAGGTGGCCGTTGAGGATCAGCCGGGTCGGCGGGATGCCGTCGGTGGTCGAGGTGTTGGCCAGGTTGGTGACGCTGCGAACGCCCGACTTGAAGAACTCGCGGTCGGATTCCAGCAGCGGCTCGGTCTTCGAATATTCGAGGTCGACGGCGACGTTGCCGCGGCCGTCGGCGAAGTTCTTGCCCCAGGTGATGCGGCCCGAGGGACGCTGGTCGTCGCCGTGGGAGCTGATGCCGTACTGGGCGTCGACCTCCAGGCCTTCGAAGTGGCTCTTCAGGATGTAGTTGACCACGCCGCCGATGGCGTCGGAGCCGTAGACGGCCGCGCCGCCCGCCTGGACCACATCGATCCGTTCGATCAAGCCGGCCGGGATGATGTTCACGTCGACGCCGCGGTCGCCGAAATTGTCGCTGGAGGTCGAGACCATCCGGCGGCCGTTGATCAGGGTGAGCGTGCGGCCGGCGCCCAGGTTCAGCAGGTTCGGAAACGTCTGGCCGGAGCCGGCCGGGATGCCCGAGAACGGCGGCTGGGCGAAGGACGGGGTGTTCGAGGTCAGCTGGTTCAGCATGTCGCCGACCTGGGTGAAGCCGCGCTCCTTCAGGTCCTCGGAGCTGACCATGGCCACCGGCGCGGAGCTGCTGGTGTCCGTGCGCCGGATGCGCGAGCCGGTGACGACGAGTTCGGCGACGCCGTTGGCGCTCGCTTCGCTTTTGGGAGAGCCGTCCGAGCGGGCGGCGTCCCGCCCCACCGAGATCACGCCGGAGCTGGTCCGCTTCACCGAGAGGCCGCTGCCCGCCAGGAGGCGGTCGAGGCCGTCATCAACCATGTAGTTGCCGACCAGGGCCGGCGCGGAGCGGCCGCGCACATCGTCTTCGGCGAAGATGATCTGCTGGTGCGAGGTCTGGGCGAAGGCGCGCAGCGCGCTCCCCAGGCTCTGGGCCGGCTGATCGAAGCGGTAGGCCTGCTGCTGCACCTGCGCCGCCACCGGCGAGGCGAAGACGAGCAGCGCCGCAGCCGCCGACGAACCGGCCAGGCCGGCCAAATTGATCCTGGTCATTATCCCCAAGCCCCCTCGAGTTATGTCCGCGGCGAAACGTCATTTCGCCGTCTCATAAGGGTGCTACGCGCGAGCGGGGAAAACCCGTACGCCGAACGTGAAACTTTGTTGCTAGCTTTTTGACAGTACGACGCCGGCCGGGCCGCTGCGCGATTTGACGCCAAAGGCCGCCGCCAAACCCTGCACCAGGGCATCGGTGTCGCCCGCACGGAACACGCCGGAGATCCGCAGGCTGCCGGTGGACGCATCGGCGACGACCAGCGGGGTGGTGGCGTAACGGTTCATGCGCTCCACGACGAGATCGAGGGGCTGGTCCTCGAAGACCAGCTGGCCCGCCTCCCACGACAGGGTCCGCATCGGATCAGAGGTGGCCACCACGATCGCCTTCGGCGCGGCGTGTGCGACCTCGACCGCCGGCAGGACGAGTTCGCGGCCGGGCGCGAGGAGTTCGTCGGCCGGAAGGCTGCGCTCACCCACCGTCACCGTGCGGCGCACGTCGTCGGAGCCGCGATCCAGTAGCATGACGTGGCCCTCGTAGAGGACGACGCGGACTTCCTTCTTCACCAGTTCGACGCTGAACGCGGTGCCCGTGGCGACCACGACCTCGTCCCCGGCGGTGACCGAGAAGGGCCGCAGCGGGTTGTGCGCCACCTCGAAACGGGCGCGGCCACGCTCCAGCCAGAGCTGGCGGCGGTCGCCGCTGTAGCGGACCTTCACCACCGTGGCGGCGTCGAGCGACACTTTCGAGCCGTCTGACAGCGCCACCAGGCGGCGTTCGCCGACGCCGGTCTCGTAGACGCGCGGGGTGTAGCGATACCAGGCCCCTGCCACGGCCAGCATGATCACCAGGCAGGCGGCGAGCAGGCCGCCGACGATCTGGCGTCGCGACAGGGACTGCTCACGCCGGCGCAGCGCGCGACGGGCCGAGGCCAGGGCCTCCTCGCGAAGCGCCATGACCTCGGCGCTGGCCGCATAGTCCTCGACCGTGCGCCACGCGACGACGATCTCGTCGAGCGCCACACCATTGGCGGGGTCGGCGTCGAGCCAGGCCTGGAACTCGACCTCCTCGGCATGGGACCCCATGCCGTCGGCGAGACGAACCGCCCAGGCGGCGGCGCGCTCGGCCCTCTCCTCCTCGATGGAGCGAAGCGGTACACGCTTCATGACTCGCTCCTGAAACTGTCGCGCAGGTGCACGCTGGCGCGCACCACATGCTGTTCGACCGTACGCACGGAGATGCCGAGCATGTCGGCGATCTCGCGCTGCTTCATGTTCTCCAGCCGAAACAGGATGAAAATCGTGCGGGTCCGTTTCGGCAGCTGCTTCAGCGCCGAGATGACGTTGGCCAGCGATTCCTTGGCGACCAGCACGCGGTCGGGGTCGCGGTCCTCGACACCGTTCGCCTCAGTGGCGCCCAGGCCAAGCTGATATGCGTTGCGCACCTGCTGGCGGCGGCCGCGGTCGCGCAGCAGATTGGCGGCGATCTGGAAGACGTAGGCGTCCGGTCGCGAGGCATCGATGGTCGCGCCGCGCTGGGCGACCCGCAGCAGGACCTCCTGCGTCAGGTCCTCAGCCTCGGCATGGCTGCCGATCCGGCGTAGGAAAAAGGCCATCAGCGCCGGACGGAAGCGCTGGCTCATCCCATTGGCCGCGTGGTTCGCGTCGGATCGCATGAAAGCCTTCTACAACCTGCCCGACGGACAGCACCTCGGTAATACGCACGGCGCTGCAATTCCCACCGAAGATTGTCGAAGCCTCAGTGGCAAAGGCTCTCCGGGGCGTCCGGCGCTCGCTCCCATTGATAGGCGTCGACCGCCTCGCCGCGCGGCAGATAGGTGAAGGTCAGCGGCTTGCCGTCGCGGATCACCTTGGCCTGGATGACCCGATTGATGTCCGCCTGGACGGCGTCGCCCAGCGGGGCCGAGACGATGCGGTCGCCGTTGCGCAGGCCCGCCTTGTCGGCTTCCGAACCCGGCTTCAGGCCGCGCAGGATCTTCTCCGGCCCGACCATCGACAGGATGTCGAACCCGGGATCGAACTGGCGGATCTTCTGGATCGTGCGGCGGAAGCAGGGCCCGAAGTCGCCGGATTCCGGCAGCATCAGGCCGCCAGCCATCATCGCGCGGTGGACCGCTACGCCGTCTTCGCCGAGCTCCTTGCGCAGCACATCGATCCAGGTTTGCTCGGTCATCGAGTGGCCGCTGCGGTAGAGCCCGACCATCGTGCGGATCAGGTCGTCGATGTTGCGCTTGCCGCCGGACGCCTGGCGGACCTTGCCGTTCAGCACGGCGAAGTACATGGCGCCGCGGTCATAGGGCAGCACCCGCACATAGGTGTTCTCCCAGAACTGCGGCATGACGTCGGCCTCGGGCGTCGCCTTGCGCGGGTTCGTGTAGTAGCGGCTGGCGGTCTTGTTGATGTTGGCCAGGTACTCGTCGGTCGAGATCAGGCCCGCGCGCCAGGGCAGCAGGCCCTGGTAGTAGACGGCGTTGCCCTCGTTGTACCACTTGCCGATCTCCTCGCCGGCCGCGGTCCAGGTGTGGGTCATCTCGTGGCCGAAAATCGACTTCAGACCCTCGGCGGTGGTCCCTTCGCCATAGCCGACGACGAAGGCCTGGTAGTAGGCCACGCCGCCGCCGGGGTTCTGGGGATTGGCCCGCAGGATGACGCGGTAGGGCGGCTCGCGCTCGTCCTTGAAGAACGTGCTCATCCAGGCGTGCAGCCGCCCGGTCCACTGCATCAGACCACGGGGATCGAAGGGCGGCTCACCGCCCCACAGGGCCGAGAAGCCGCCGGACGGCGCCTGGGGCTCGCGGTGGAAGTGGCCGGCTCCGAACGCGGTCTCGGTCAGCCGGGCGACCGGCAGGACCGGCGCGTCGGCGTCGCCATCGCCGAAGCTGGAAATGCCGACGGCGCCCGGGCCCATGGCGGCGAGATCCCAATGCACCGACATCCGGTAGGCGCCCTTCGGCGGTAGGGCGAGCAGCATACGGCCGGGCGCGGAGAAGGTGTCGCCGTCGATGTGGAGTGCGACCGGCGGGTTGCTGCCGCGCGCATTGTCGATCGGCAGCCGGTAGCGAACGATCATGCGCCCGCGCACGCGACGCGCGGCGGCCCAGCGATATTCGCCCTGATCGTCCGACAGGGTGACCGCGACCGGCCCGTCGTCGTCGGAGACCGACATCGCCTCGACGGGCTGCGGCGTCGGCATGCCCGGCGCGCCTGCGCCGAGAGTGAGCAACGATGCGCCGGGCGCGACATCGACGCCATCGAAGGTGCTGGTCACCTCCACCGTTCCGCCCGCGGCCTCGCTCATGGCCGAGGGTTTGATCACGACCTTCAGGGCCGGAGCGGCCGGCTGTGCGGCGGCCGGCGCCGCGGCGAGCGCCGCGACGGCGGCGATGAGCAGGGACTTCATGGGACCTAAGGAATGCGGATGACGCCGACGCTGCCGTCGATCTCGATCTTGGTGCCGAACGGGGCGGAGTCGCGCTGCAGGTTGGCCAGGATGCGCTTGGCGTTCACGGGATCGGCGAACTGCGGATTGCCGCGCCGCGAGCGGTCATAGGT
>CAMFHW010000092.1 GCA_945952175.1 uncultured Phenylobacterium sp.
GCAGGGTCAGGAAGGTCCGCCGGTTGTTGACCAGGCCGCCCACCGAGATGCCGCCGAAGCCGACGCCGTGATAGCCCTTCTCGCGCCCGATCAGCCGGGTCCTCTGCCCCTCGCCGCGGGCCCGGTGATAGGCCAGCGCCATCTTCAGCGCCGTGTCGACCGACTCCGACCCGGAATTGGTGAAGAAGATCCGGTCCAGGCCCTGCGGCGCGATCTGCGCCAGCACGCCGGCGAACTCGAAGGCCAGCGGGTGGCTCATCTGGAAGCTCGGCGCATAGTCGAGCGTCATGAGTTGTCGCGCCACGGCCTCGGCGATCCCGGCTCGGCCATGGCCGGCGTTCACGCACCAGAGCCCGGCCGCGCCATCCAGCACCTTCTGGCCGTCCACCGTCTCGTAGAACATGCCGGACGCGCCCGCGAACAGCCGCGGCTCGGCCTTAAACTGCCGGTTGGCGGTGAACGGCATCCAGTAGGCCGACAGGTCCGCCCGGTTGTCTCCGAAATCCGCCATCGCTCGCGCTCCTAAGGTCGGGTCACGAAACCATGTTGCGGCGCGGCGCGGTAGCCCCCTCACCCGACCCTCTCCCCCTCGCGGGGGAGAGGAACGCCATTCTCCCTCTCCCTCAGGCAGAGGGTCGGGGTGAGGGCTACAGTGTGAGCGAGAATCCGGCCGCGCGATCGAGCCGCCCCCAGCTCCGCCCGTAGGCCGCGGGATTGCCGCCTCGGCCCATCGCCGCCACCGCCGAAGTCCAGCGCGCCTCGGCCGCCTCGGCGTCGCGCCAGCAGGCGGCGATCGCCACCGGCAGGTCGGCGTCCGACGCCGCACCCACCCGCGCCTGGAAGTCCGCCTCCAGGGCGTCGCGCTCGACTGCGATGAGGCCATGCGCCGTCGCATGATCGCCGAGCGCTGCGCGATGCAGGCGCTCATGCCGCCACCACAGGCTCTCCGCGTCCGCCTGGTCGGTGGGCGCCGGTCCCATCGCCGGCAGGTCCGCCCCGAACACCACCGGCTTGAACACGCTGAGGCAGGGCGCCGAGGTCCCCGTCACCCAGTGGACCGTCCGCCCCGGCTTCAGCTCCGACACCATCGAGGCCACGGACTGGCTGCGGCGAGGCCCCGCCGCCGCGTGCATGCAGATGGTGCGGCCGACCGTATTGACCGGGCTCCAGTCCGCCGCCGCACCGTGGTCGCGCAGGATCGCCATCATGTCGGCGGGCGCCAGGCGCCCAGCCTTCTCGTCCAGCAGGGCCTGGCCCCGCGCGCAGCGGCCACGCCCGAAGCTGACGGCGTCCCGCGCCTCATCGAGCAGATGGGCGGCGACGTCGAACGGCCGCCCCACCGGCGCCTCGGCCATCAGCTCGGCGCTGATCGCCGAAAACCCCGCGCCGATCGAATAGGCGTTCGACAGGGCCCGGCGATCGGCCACCTTCTCCACCGCCCAGCGGCGGCGCTCGGTCTCCAGCACATAGGCCTCGGCCGCGTCGGCGACGATGAAGCCGTTGTTGTAGTAGAACCGCCCGAGATGCCCACAGTCGCCGCCCTGGCCGTGGGTTTCCAGGAGCTCGATCATCACCCGCACGGCCTCGGCCGCGCTCGCCGCCCGTTCCAGGCCGAGCCGCAGCAGGTCCATGCCCGTCAGCGCCCGCCGCCGCTGGGCCGGGCGCTTGGCGTGCAGCGCCTCGTTGCCGATCACCACGCCGTGCTCGTTGGCGCCCATTTCCGCGCCCCACATCCAAAAGGGCCGGCTGATCAGCACCGCGTGGCTCCGCGCCACATCGGGGATGTCGACATAGGTCAGCTTCACCCTGCCGGCCGGATCGCCGCGCCGCGCCGGATGCATCTCGACCACCTGGGCCTCGTTGCGCTCGCGGTCGCTGTTCTTGGCGAACAGGGCGGCGCCCCGCGCGGTTTCGGACGCCAGGGCCGTGAGGGTGTCGCACATGGCGCGAAGCTTAGCGGCGGCGGCGAGGGATGCTAGTCAACAGCCACCATGCCGACCGGCCTCTCGCCCCTGTTCGTGCTCGACCTCCTGCTGCGGGGCGGCGACGCCCTGCTGCTCCTGCTGGTCGGCGCGGTGCTGGCGCGGGACTTCGGCAAGGTCGCCGCCGCGCGCCTGGGCTCGCTCTTCGCCCTCGGTTCGGCCGCCTACGCCCTGTGCTCGACCCCGGCCCTGCACCTGCTGTTCGGCCTCTGGACCACGCCGCTGACCATCCTGGCCTCGGGCAACAACCTGGTCCTGTTCCTGTTCGCCCGCGCCCTGTTCGACGACGGCTTCCGGCCGCGCGCCTGGCATGCCGGCGCCTGGCTGCTGATCGTCGGGCTCGACATGGCCTCCTTCGTTTTGCCGGCGGCGATCGGCCGGCCGCTCGGCGGGCTGATGCCCGTCCAGGCCCTGGTCTTCGCCCTCGCCGCCGGCGCCCAGGCCCTGTCGAGCTGGCGCGAGGACCTGGTCGAGCGCCGCCGTCGCCTGCGCCTGTTCGTGGTCGCCGCCGCAGCCGGGCACACCGCCGCCACCGCCCTCTTCCGCCTCACCGGCCGGCCCCTCGGCGATCCGGCGCCGCACCTCGCCGAGGCCACGGTGCTCACCGCCATCGCCGTCGTCGTCGCCTGGTCCCTGCTGCAGGTCGCGGACGGCCAGGCCCTGTTCCCCAGCGCCCAGCCGCAGCCCGCCGGCCCCGCCCCGCTCGACGCGGCCGACCTCGTGCTGGTCGCGCGCCTGGAACGGCTCATGCGCGAGGAGCGCGCCTATCGCCAGGACGGCCTGACCATCGGCCAGCTCGCCCAGCGGCTCGACCTGCCGGAATACCGCCTGCGCCGGCTGATTAACCAGGGCCTGGGCCACCGCAACTTCGCGAACTTCCTGAACGGCTATCGCCTCGCCGAGGCCAAGGCGGCGCTCGCCGATCCCGGCCAGGCCGCCGTGCCGATCCTGACCATCGCGCTCGACGCCGGCTTCGGCTCGCTCGGCCCCTTCAACCGCGCCTTCCGCGCCGAGACCGGCCTAACGCCCACCGAGTTCCGCCGGCAGGCCCAAGCCGAGGCGGCCTGACGCCCTCCAATTCCGGCTAGCCGATCTTCGAAATCGGCGAGCGGCCGCCCGGCCCGCCCCGCATGGCTCTCCTCACACCAACGAGAGAGCCTCCCCATGCCGCTTCCCCTGCGCCTCGCCGCGCCCGTTCTCGCCGTCCTGCCGCTCTGCGCCTGCGGCACGCTCAGCCCCGCCCGCATGGCCGGGACACCCACCCATTTCACCAGCCACCAGATGTGCTCGGCGGTCTTCGTGGGCGGGCTCGATCCTGACCAGTATTTCCACGACTCCATCGCGCCCCAGACCAAGCCGGTCACCGGCCTGATCGCCTGGCGGGTCGATCGCGCCCAACAGGCCGTCACCGCCAGTTTCGCCGGCGGCCTGATCAAGAGCCGCGCGGTCTATCGCGGGCCGCTGGGCTGCATCGTCGACCAAGGCCGCCTGCCGGCGCCGGTCGTCCTGCCGCCGCGCACGCCATCGGCCGCCCCGTCCATCGCCGGCCCCGAGGTCGTCGCGCCCTCGGACCCCGCATTGAAAAGCGCCCTCGACCACGCCTTCGCAGAGCCGGCGCAGGGGCCGCAGCGGCTGACCAAGGCGGTGGTGATCGTCCACGACGGCCGGGTGATCGCCGAGCGCTACGCGCCGGGCTATGCCGTGGACAAGCCGATCCACGGCTGGTCGATGACCAAGTCGGTGACCAACGCCCTGCTGGGGGTCCTGGTCCGGCTGGGCAAGCTCGACATGGCTGCCCCCGCTCCGGTTCCGGAATGGGCGAACACCATCGATCCACGCCACGGGATCACGCCCGACAGCCTGCTGCGGATGAAGAGCGGCCTGAAGTTCGGCCAGTCCATGACCGCCGACTGGACCCTCGTGGCCGACCCCACCGCCCAGATGGTCTTCGCCCATCCCGACATGGCCGGCTACGCCGCCGCCGCCAAGGCGGAGGCCGCGCCGGGCCAAGTGTTCCGCTACGCCAACGGTAACACCCTGCTCTTGTCGCGCATCGTCCGCGACAAGGCCGGCGGCACGCCCCAGGCGGTCCAGGCCTTCGCCCACCGCGAACTGTTCGACAAGCTCGGCATGGAGCATCCGGTGCTGGAGACCGACGCGACCGGCACGCCGATCGGCGCCAGCCACATGTGGGCCACCGCCCGGGACTGGGCCCGCTTCGGCTTGCTCTATCTCAACGACGGCATGGTCGGCGGCGAGCGCATCCTGCCCGAGGGCTGGGTCGATTATTCCGCGCGCCTCACGCCGGGCAGCGAATTCGCCGGCTATGGCGCCGGCTTCTGGACCAACCGCGCCACGACCGGGGGCGCCGCCTATCGCCAGGCCGGCGGCCTGCCCGCCGACGCCTTCTTCGCCCGCGGCGTCCACGGCCAGTTCGTCGTGGTGATCCCCTCCCACCGCCTGGTCATCGTGCGCATGGGCTACGCCTATGACCGCCGCGAGGAGATGGACGGCGTCGACCGCCTGGCCAGGGAGGTGGTCGTGGCGGTGGGCTAGACCCAATTCCGCTCATCCCGGCGAATGCCGGGACCCAGATCAAATGGCTCCGCGCCTCTGGCCGAAGGCCGACCAATTCAACCACAAAGAACACGAAGGTCGGCTCGGCCGCATCTTCGTGTTCTTCGTGTTCTTCGTGGTTCAAATCCTTCCAGCGCCGAGGCTTCGGATCTGGATCCCGGCGTTCGCCGGCACGAGCGGAGTGAAACCCTACGCCTCCACCGGCCCCTCCAAATCCCGCTTCAGCCGCGCCAGCAGGTCCACCGCCTCGCTCGCATAGGCCGAGATCCAGCGGTCGTAGATGTCCTTGAAGGGCCCGGCGTTCAGGTAGTTCCAGCGGCTGCGGCCCTCGCGCCGGGCGATCACCAGCCCGGCCCGCTCCAGCACGCCCAGGTGCTGCATCACCGTGCAGCGATCGAGCACGCCCTCGAAGCGCTCGCACAGGTCCCCGGTTGTCCGGGGCGCATCCTTCAGCAGGTCGAGAATGCGCCGCCGCCGGCTGTCCGCCAGCGCCTTGAAAACCAGGTCGTCCGCCTCGTCGCTTGACATGTTATATATATATAACATATGACGGCGGCATGCAAGCGCAGGAGCCGCTCATGGACCCCAAATTCCAGGTGCAACTGAAGATCCGCCGCCCCGTCGCGGAGGTGTTCGACGCGGTCGCCAACCCCGCCAAGCTGACCGGCTATTTCGTCCAGACCGCCAGCGCGCCGCTGGTCGCCGGGACCACCGTCAAATGGAAGTTCGCCGAGGTCGACCAGCCCTTCGACGTCGTGGTCCGCGAGGTGGTGAAGGACGAGCGCATCGTCTTCGAATGGCCCTCGGCCCAGGAAGCCGACCTCACCCGCGTCGAGATGGCCTTCAAGCCGATGGACGCCGACAACACCATGGTCCAGGTCTCCGAAAGCGGCTGGCGCCCCGACGAGGCCGGCTTCAAGGCCTCCCACGGCAACGCCGGCGGCTGGATGCACATGCTGGCCTGCCTCAAGGCCTATCTCGAATACGGCATCAATCTGCGGGCGGGCGGCGCGTTCTAGCTCCTCGCGCCCAGGGGACTGGATCGCAATTGCGCCAGCAATTGTGTTCCTGTCCCCGAAGATGGCGCTCGCGTCCGGGACAGGAACGCCATTCCGTCTCGGGCGGCCGAACCGCCTCACACGGAATGGCGATCCAGTCCCCGGCTTGACGCCGCCGCCCGAACCTCGCACGCCAGCGGCATGACCACCCGCCGCTCCATGCTCGCCGGCGCCCTCGCCCTGGCCGCCACACCCGCCTTCGCCGCCCCCGCCGCCGGCTACACCCTGCGCAACGTCCGCCTCGAGACCGGCTATGACCGCGACGGCGACGACGTGACCGCCACCCGCACCGCCCTGTTCGAGGTGAAGATCGCCGACGGCCGCATCGCGGCGGTCCGGCCCGCGGGCTCGGCCCCCGTCGTCGGTCCGGCCCATGACGCCAAGGGCCTCCTGATGCTGCCGTCGTTCCGCGACATGCACGTCCACCTGGACAAGACCTGGTACGGCGAGCCCTGGCATGCGCCGCTTAAGCGCCGAAACGGCATCCCCGGCCAGATCGCCCTGGAGCAGAAGCTGCTGCCGGGCATGCTGCCGGGCCTGGAGGCCCGCGCCGACAAGCTGGTGAATCTCTGCCAGTCCCAGGGCACGACCTTCGCCCGCAGCCAGTGCAACGTCGATCCGGTGATCGGCATCCAGAACGTGGTCCACCTCAAGGCCGAGCTGGACCGGCGGGGCGACACCTTCGGCCATGAGATCGTCGCCTTCCCGCAGCACGGCCTGATCCGGGTCGGCCTGCAGCAGACCCTGCGCGACGCCATGAAGGCGGGCGCCACCCATGTCGGCGGCATCGATCCGACCACCCTCGACGGCGACATGGAGCGCTCGGTCGACGCGGTGCTGGAGATCGCTCACGAGTTCAACGCGCCGATCGACATGCACCTGCACGAGCCGGGCGAGAGCGGGATCGCCGCCATCAAGCGGATCGCCGACCGGGTCGAGACCGAGCCCGCCCTGCGCGGCAAGGTCACCTTCAGCCACTGCTTCAGCCTGATGTCGCTGTCCGACGCCGAGGTGACGGACCTGGCCGCGCGCATGGCCGCGCTCGGCATGTCGGTGGCCTCGACCATCCCGCTCGGCAGGCGGGTCATGCCGATCCCGATCCTGCGGGCCCAGGGCGTGAAGGTCTATTGCGGCACCGACACCGTCGTCGATTTCTGGGGCGTGTTCGGCGACTGCGATATCCTGCGGAAGGCCAACCTCGCCTGCCAGCTCTACGGCTGGAGCGACGAATATGCGCTCGGCCAGTCGATCAGCCTGGCCACCGGCGGCCCGACTCCGCTCGACGCCAAGGGCCAGCAGGCCTGGCCGAAGCCGGGCGACGCCGCCGACCTCGTGCTGGTCGACGCCGCCTGCGCCGCCGAGGCCGTCGCCCGCCTGCCCCCGCGCCGGACAGTGCTGCACCAGGGCCGCCTCGCCGCCGGCGCCTTCGCCTAGGGGACTGGATCGCAATTGCGCCAGCAATTGTGTTCCTGTCCCCGACAGCAGCGCCCTTCGGGGACAGGAACGCCATTCCCTCTGCGCAGCGGAAACGCCACGCCGGAATGGCGATCCAGTCCCCGACCTTGACTTCAAGCCCTCCCTCTGGCCTCTAGCGCGCCAAGGTGAGCCGCGGCGGGCGGCGAAAAACTAGGCTCACCGTCGACCCGAGGCGCGTCTTTGCGCCCGGACGCATGGCCTCGCGGCCGGCCCTCCGACGGACCTTTCCATGTCTTCCCCTTCCTCGCGCCCGCTCTGGCGCGATCCCGCCTTCGCCCGCCTCTGGGCGGCCCAGGCCATTTCCAGCTTCGGGGCCCGCATCACGCGGGAGGGGCTGCCGATGACGGCGGTCCTGTTTCTCAACGCCAAGCCCTCGGTGCTCGGCGTGCTGGCGGCGCTCTCCTACGGCCCGGCCTTCTTCGTGGGCCTGGCGGGCGGCGGCTTCGTCGACCGCCGACGGCGGCGGCCGATCCTGATCGGCGCCGACCTCGTCCGCGCCGCCGTTCTGATCACCGTGCCGATCGCCGCCTGGCTGCGCCTGCTCACTCTGCCCCAGCTGATGATCGCCGCCGCTCTCGTCGGCGCCGCCAGCGTGCTGTTCGACATGGCCGACCACGCCTACCTGCCCGGCCTCGTCGGCAAGGACCGGCTGGTCGACGGCAATTCCAAGCTGTCGGCCACGGAGTCGGTCGCCGAGATGGGCGGCCCGGCCCTGGCCGGCCTGCTCTTCCAGTGGCTCACCGCGCCCTTCGCCGTCGCCGTGAACGCCGTGACCTATCTAGCCTCGGCCGCGGTGCTCGCCACGATCCGGCATCCGGAGGAGAAGCCCGCCCCACCCCCTGCCGAGCATCCGTTCGCCGACGCCCGCGAGGGCTTCCGCCTGGCCTGGGCCGAACCACGCGTGCGCCCCCTGCTGGTGGTCGCCACCTGCAACGGCCTGTTCGGCGGCGTCTTCTCGGCCACCTACCTGTTGTTCTGCCTGAAGGTGGTGGGCCTGACGCCCGCCCTGCTCGGCCTCGCCGTGGCCTGCGGCGGCGTCGGGGCGATCATCGGCGCCAGCCTGGCCCGCCCGACGGCCCGGTTGCTGGGCGCCGGCCCGGCCATCATCGCCATGGGCCTGGCCATGCCGCTGGTCGCCGGCGCCATCCCGCTCGCGCCGGCCAATGTCGCGCTCGGCCTGGCGGTCCTGATGGTCACCCAGTTCCTCGGCGACAGCACCGGCGTGATCTACCAGGTCCTCGCCGCCAGCCTGCGCCAGACCATCCTGCCCCAGGAGGCGCTCGGCCGGGTCGCCGGCGCCTTCCAGGCCGGCCAGGGCGGAACCATGCTGATCGGCGCCCTGGCCGGCGGCCTCATCGCCGAGGCCATCGGCGTCCGCCCCGCGCTGTTCCTGGCGGCCGGCGGTCTGGCCATCGGCCCGCTGCTCGCCCTGTTCTCCCCGCTCCGGAAGGTGCGGGAGATCGAGGTCAGCGCCTGATCCGGGTCGACAGGATGATCGAGCTGGTCGTCCGCTCCACGCCGTCGATCAGGCCGATGTCGTCGAGCACGCGGTCCAGCTCCTCGATGGAGCCGGCGGCCAGCTCGACGATCATGTCGTAGACCCCGCTGACCGAGTGCAGGGCCTCGACCTGGGGCATGGACCGCAGCGCCGCCTCGATGGCGCGCGCCGCCTTCGGCGCGGCGGTGACCAGGACATGGCCGCGCACCCGGCGGCTCTCCAGCGGCTCGCCGAGCCGGATGGTGAAACCGGCGATCAGGCCGGTGGCGACCAGCCGGTCGATGCGGGTCTGCACGGTCGTCCGCGACACGCCGAGCCGGCGCGCCAGGGTCGCCGTCGGCAGGCGCGAGTCGGCCTCCAGCAGGCGGATCAGGGCCAGGTCACGCTCGTCGACTTTCAGATCGTCGGATAAATTTGGCATATCGCCTAGCAACTTTGCGCGTTTCGAACGCTCTGGCTGTTCAATCTGCGCCCTCCCTATGACTTCATCAAGCGCCTGAACCTGGGAGGACGCGATGAAGGCCATTGTAGTGATCGGCGGCGGCAAGATCGGCGCGGTGATCGCCCAGATGCTGGCCGAGACCGGCGACTATTCGGTCAAGGTGCTGGACCGCTCGGCGGACGCCCTGGCCTCGGTCCTGAAACACCCGCACGTGACCACCGCCCAGGTCGACGTCACCGACGCCGCGGCGCTCGACGCCGCCATGACCGGCGCCTTCGCCGTCCTGTCGGCCGCGCCCTTCCACCTGACCGCCAAGGTCGCCCAGTCGGCCGCCCGCGTCGGCTGTCACTATCTGGATCTCACCGAGGACGTGGCGACCACCCGCACCGTCAAGGCGCTGGCCCAGACCGCCAAGACCGCCTTCATTCCCCAGTGCGGCCTGGCCCCCGGCTTCATCTCCATCGCCGGCGCCGAGCTCGCCCGCGGTTTCGAGCGGGTCGAGGAACTCCGCCTGCGGGTCGGCGCCCTGCCGCGCTTCCCGTCCAACTCGCTGGGCTACAATCTCACCTGGTCGACCGAGGGCGTGATCAACGAATACTGCGAGCCCTGCGAGGCCCTGGTCGACGGCGATCTGCGGGAGGTCCCGGCCCTCGAAGGCCTGGAGACCTTCAGCCTCGACGGCGTCACCTACGAGGCCTTCAACACCTCCGGAGGCCTGGGCTCGCTGGCCGAGGTCCTGGCCGGCAAGGCCAGGAACCTGAACTACAAGTCGGTCCGCTATCCGGGCCACTGCGCCCTGATGCGCACCCTGCTGAACGACCTCAACCTCCGCCACCGCCGCGACCTCCTGAAGGACGTGCTGGAAGGCGCGGTGCCCGGCACCGAGCAGGACGTGGTGGTGTTCTTCGTCACGGCCTCGGGCTGGCGGGGCGGCCGGCTGATGCAGGAGAGCTATGCCGGCAAGGTGATCGGCGAGCATCACGGCCAGGGCTTCTGGAGCGCCATCCAGATCACCACCGCCGCCGGCATCTGCACCGTGCTCGACCTGCTGGCCGCCGGCCGCCTGCCGCAGCAGGGCTATGTGCGCCAGGAGGAGATCGCGCTCGGCGACTTCCTCGCCAACCGGTTCGGCAAGGCCTATCGCCAGCCCGGCGACGTGGTCCCCGAGACCCCGGCCATCTCCAAGGTGGCTTGAGCCTGTAATTCGGGGACAGGTTACTTAATTCGCTCGCCGCGCCGGCGGTCGCTCGGACCTGACCCGAATTAAGCAACCTGTCCCCGAATTACCTGCGCCGCCGCGCCCTTTCGCGACGACCGGCGAGTGGCTAAACACACGCGCCAGGAGAACTCCCCCATGAACGCCCACACCCGTCCCCTGCCCGCCGTCCGCGCCGATGCGCTGGCCACCCTCGCCAATCTCGGCGTCGACCTCGGCAAGTTCGAGGGCAAGGACCTGCCCGCCCGCTCGCCGATCGACGGCTCGGTGATCGCCACCCTGAAGGCCTCCAAGATCGCCGAGGTCGGCGCCGCGGTGGACCGCGCCCATGCCGCCTTCCTGGCCTGGCGCACGGTCCCGGCCCCGCGCCGCGGCGAGCTGGTGCGGCTGTTCGGCGAGGAGCTTCGCGCCGCCAAGGCCGATCTCGGCCGCCTGGTCGCCCTGGAGGCCGGCAAGGTCACCTCCGAGGGCCTGGGCGAGGTCCAGGAGATGATCGACATCTGCGACTTCGCCGTCGGCCTGTCGCGCCAGCTCTACG
>CAMFHW010000093.1 GCA_945952175.1 uncultured Phenylobacterium sp.
GCTTCCGCCTTGATGTCGATAGACCCGTCGCTCATGGCCGGCCTCCCTGTTCGCGGGCGCCGGATCGGCCAGCGCACCTCATCGTTTCAGATGAGGGCGCCGATCCGAACATCGTATGGCAAGGGATTTCGCGCGCGTCAGGCCGGCGCGCGGCGACGACGCAGGGCCGCGCCGGCCAGGCCGAAGCCCGCGATCATCAGCAGCCAGGCCTGTGGCTCCGGCACGCTCACCACCGAGGCCTCCATGTCGCCGTCCAGCCGCAAGCCCAGCGTATCCGGATAGAAGTTGCCGCTGCCGTCTGAAGAATTCTGCTGAAACAGCGCCCCGCCGACATAGCCCGGCAGGCCGAGGCCGTCCGGATTGAGGAAGGCGATGGAATAGGTCTTCCCGTAGCTGAGCGCGACGCCGGACCCGAGGTCGACGCTCACCAGGGTGGTGTCGAAGGCGGTGTCGAACGCGCCGGTGAAATCAGCCGGCGCATAGGTGTGCGAGAAGATCTGCACCAGACTGTCGATGGTCGGATAGCCCTCGTAGATCTCAACGGTGATGTCCGTCGGGTAGGCGAAGTCGGTCGTCACCGCGAAGGTGACGCCCTTGGCGACCGCATCGGCCGGTGTGCTGAAGGGCTGGAACACCCTGTAGCCCTGGCCGTAACAGTCGCTGCAGAAGCCGTTGACCTCGGGTTCCGAGGTCAGGTCGGCTATGGATTGGAAGATGGTGGTCGCCTGGGCGGCGGAAGCCGCGCCAAGCAGGGACGAGGCGAACAGCCCCGCGAGAATCGAGCGAACCATGACAAAGCCCCACGCTTGAACTCCCGCACGGCGGGAATGGCTAAGCATGTTCACTCGCTTGACAGGCGAGCAAGAGCTTTCACGAATCAGTAAGCAAGAATCTCGGTCCGGCTACCGATCCGCTCTACTGTCCGCCGCGGCGAGGCGGGCCGGCGCACCTTGCCAGCCGCCGCCAAGCGCCTTGTAGACCGCCGCCACATCGACCTTGGCCTGGGTTTCGGAGGCGCTGAGCGCATCCTCGGCCTCGAGCCGGGTCCGCTCGGCGTCGAGCAGGACCAGGAAGTCGATCGCGCCCTCCCGGTAGCGGATGCGCGCGAGCTCGGCGGCGCGCCGCGAGGCGGCGACCTGATCGGCCAGGCTCTTCAGCCGCGACTGTTCGTGGCCGTAGGCTGAGAGCGCGTTCTCCACGTCCTCCAGGGCCCCCAGCACGGTCTTGTCGTAGATCGCCAGCGCGGCGTCGCCCCGGGCTTCCTGGGCCCGCAGGCGCGCCCGCGCCCCACCCAGGTCGAGGCCGGGCCAGGTGATGGTCGGGGTCACCGACCAGGCCTGGCTGGCGCTCTGGCCCAGGCTGCCGATGTCGCCGCTCAGAAAGCCGAAGAAGCCGCTGAAGCGCACGCGCGGGAACAGGTCGGCGGTCGCCACCCCGGTCCGCGCCGTCTGAGCCGCCAGGCGCCGTTCCGCAGCCTGCACGTCCGGCCGACGGCGCAGGAGTTCGCCCGCGTCGCCGATCGGCAGGGCCTTGGTCAATGGCGGCGTCGCCTCGACGGCCTGGAGCCGGCCGCCCAGGGCGCCCGGGCGTTCGCCCACCAGTACGGCCAACCGGTTGGCCGATCGCACCTCGGCGGCGCGGAAGGCCGGGATCGCCGCCTCCGTGGCCGACAGCCTGGCCTGGGCCGAGGCCACATCCACGGGATCCCCCTGCCCCACCTCGAACCGAGCCTTGGTCAGGCGCAGGGTTTCACGCTGGGTGTCGAGGTTGCGCTCGGCCACGGCCAGCCGCGCCTGGGCGCCGCGCATCTCGAAATAGTTCCGCGCCACCTCGGCGGCGACGCTCACCTGGGCGTCGCGCAGGTCGGCCTCGGCCGCCCCCGCATCGGCCTTGGCGGCGTCGACACCGTGCCGGACATGGCCGAACAGGTCGAGCTCCCAACCGGCGTCGAAGCCGGCCTGCCAGGTCTCGCCATCCACCCGGTGCTCACCCGAGCCCGGCTGCTGCTGGTCGGACGCCGCGTAGGTTCCGGACGCCGTGATCCGCGGAAGCTGGTCCAGGCGCGCGTCGGTGAACAGCGCCCGGGCCTCCTTCACGTGGGCCACTGCGACCTTGAGGTCGAGATTGGCCGCCAGGCCGCGGGCGACCAGGTCGTCGAGGACCGGATCCTCGAACTGTCGCCACCAGGCGGCCTCGGGATTGGCGGCGGCGACGGCGGCCGGGTCGGCGTTGACGAAGGCGGCCGGCGGGGTCTTCGGCGCCTCGTAGCGGGGCCCGACCGCGCAGGCGGCGAGCGTCAGGGCGCTGGCCGAAACGGCCAGCAGTCTCATCAGGGTCATGGGTCTCACTCCGCGGCCGCGGGGACGGCCAGCTCGGGCGTCGTGCGCGTGCGATGGGTCAGCTTGCGGATGGTCAGGTAGAAGACCGGCGTCAGCAGCAGGCCGAACAGGGTCACCCCCAGCATGCCGGCGAACACCGCCACGCCCATGGCCTGGCGCATCTCCGAGCCCGCGCCATGCCCGAACACCAGGGGCGCGACGCCCATGATGAAGGCCAGCGAGGTCATCAGGATGGGCCGCAGCCGCAGGCGGCAGGCCTCCAGCACCGCGTGCCAGGTCGAGTCGCCATGGGCCTCGCGGTCGCGGGCGAACTCGACGATCAGGATGGCGTTCTTGCAGGCCAGGCCCACCAGCACGATCAGCCCGATCTGGGTGAAGATGTTGTTGTCCCCATGGGCCAGGTGCACGCCGGCGAGCGCCGAGAGCAGGCACATGGGCACGATCAGGATCACCACCAGCGGCAGGCTCCAGCTCTCGTACTGGGCGGCCAGCACCAGGAAGGCCAACAGCACGCAGAGCGGGAAGATCAGGATCGCCGTGTTGCCCGCCAGGATCTGCTGGTAGGTCAGGTCGGTCCACTCGAAGCCCATGCCGTTGGGCAACTCCTTGGCCGCAAGCTGCTCCATCGCCTTCTGAGCCTGGCCCGAGGAGTAGCCCTGGGCGGGGCCGCCGTTGATCTCGGCCGAGAGCACGCCGTTATAGTGCGTCACCCGGTCCGGGCCCGTGGTCTGGCGCAGGGTCACGAAGGAGCCGAGCGGCGCCATCTGGCCCTGGGCGTTGCGGGTTTGCAGCCGCAGCAGGTCCTCCGGATCCTGACGGAACTTCTGGTCGGCCTGCACGTCGACCTCATAGGTCCGCCCGAAACGGTTGAAGTCGTTCACATAGAGCGAGCCGAGATAGACCTGCATGGTCTCGAACAGCTCGGTGAGCGACACGCCCTGGGCGCGGGCCTTCTCGCGATCGATGTCGGCGGTGACCTGGGGCACGGCGATCTGGAAGCCGGAGAACAGCCCGGTCAGGCTGGGCTCCTTGCCGGCCTTGGCGATCAGGCCCTGGGTCTGGTTGTACAGCTCCTCGGACCCCAGGCCGGCGCGGTCCTCGATCTGGATCTTGAACCCGCCGATGGTGCCCAGGCCCATGACCGGCGGCGGCGGGAAGGCCGCCACGTTGGCGTCCTGGATCGCGGCGAACTTGCCGTTCAGCTGCTCGGCCAGGCTGTTGGCCGACAGAGCCTTGCCTTTCCGCTCCTCGAACGGCTTGAGGATGACGAACACGATCCCGGCGTTCGGGCTGTTGGTGAGGCCGTTGATCGACAGGCCCGGGAAGGCCACGGCGTTCTCCACGCCGGGCGTCTTCATCGCGATGTCGCTCATCTGGCGGATCACCGCCTCGGTGCGGTCCAGCGAGGCCGCGTCCGGAAGCTGGGCGGCGGCCACGAGATACTGCTTGTCCTGGGCCGGCACGAAGCCGCCGGGGGTGCTGGCGAAGGCGAAGACCGTCATGCCGATCAGGGCCGCGTAGACCGCCAGCGCGGCCGTCGACTTGCCCATCACCTTGGCCACGCCGCCCACATAGCCCGCCGAGGCGCGGCCGAAGAAGCGGTTGAACGGCCCGAACAGCCAGCCGAAGGCCCGGTCGATCAGCAGCTGGAAGCGGTCCTTCGGCGCGCCGTGCGCCTTCAGCAGCACCGCCGACAGAGCCGGCGACAGGGTGAGCGAGTTGAACGCCGAGATCACCGTCGAGATGGCGATGGTCAGGGCGAACTGGCGGAAGAACTGGCCGGTCAGGCCGCTGATGAAGGCGGTCGGCACGAACACCGCGCAGAGCACCAGGGCGGTCGAGACGATCGGCCCGGTCACCTCGGTCATCGCCTTGCGGGCCGCGTCGAGGGGCGCGAGGCCGCTCTCGATGTTGCGCTCGACGTTCTCGACCACCACGATGGCGTCGTCGACCACCACGCCTATGGCCAGGACCAGGCCGAACAGGGTGAGCGTGTTCAACCCGAAGCCCAGCATGTGCATGGCCGCGAACGTCCCGATCAGCGAGACCGGCACGGCGATCAGCGGGATCACCGAGGCGCGCCAGCTTTGCAGGAACAGCACCACGACCAGCACCACCAGCAGGATGGCCTCGATCAGGGTGTGAACCACCGCGTCGATCGAGCTGCGCACGAAGACCGTCGGGTCATAGACGATCTTGTAGTCGATCCCCTCCGGGAACTCCTTCTTCAGCTGCGCCATCGTGGCGCGCACGTTCTTCGACAGTTCGAGCGCGTTGGAGCCCGGCCGCTGGAAGATCGGCAGCGCGATGGCCGGCTTGTTGTCCAGCAGCGAGCGCAGGGCGTAGTTGTTCGAGCCGAGCTCGACCCGGGCTACGTCCTTCACCCGCGTGACCCCGCCGTCCGGGTCGTTGCGGACGATGATGTTGCGGAAGTCCTCCTCGTCGGAGAGCCGGCCCTGGGCGTTGATCGCCACCTGGAAGTCGGCGGCGCCGGGCGCGGGCGGCGCGCCGAGCTGACCGGCGGCCACCTGGACGTTCTGCTCGCGGATGGCGCGGATCACGTCGCCGGCGGTCAGGCCGCGCGAGGCCACTTTCTCCGGGTCGAGCCAGACGCGCATGGCGTAGGGGCCGGCCCCGAACATCTGCACATCGCCCGCGCCCGGGATCCGGGCCAGCGCGTCCTTCACGTGGAGCTGCGCATAGTTCGACAGATAGAGCATGTCGTAGCGTTGGTCGGGCGAGATCAGGTGCACGACCATGGTCAGGTCGGGCGAGGCCTTGTTGGTGACCACGCCGGCGCGCTGCACCTCCTGGGGCAGCTTGGGCAGCACCTGGGCGACCCGGTTCTGCACCTGCACCTGGGCCTTATCGAGGTCGGTGCCGAGCGCGAAGGTGACCGTGAGCGTCATGGTCCCATCGGCCGTGGCCTGGGAGCTCTGGTAGAGCATGCCCTCCACCCCGTTCAGCGACTGCTCCAGGGGCGAGGCCACGGTCTCGGCGATCACGGACGGATTGGCGCCCGGATAGACCGCGCGCACCACCACCGTCGGCGGCACCACCTCGGGATACTCGCTGATCGGCAGGTTCGGCAGGGCGAGCAGCCCCACCACGAAGATGATGATGGACAGCACCGCCGCGAAGCGCGGGCGGTTCACGAAGAACCCTGAGAAGTTCATGATTTAGCCCCAGAAACAAACAGCGGGGTTGAAGAGGATCAGTCGGCGCGCCGGTTCGGCGTCTCGGCCTGGGCGAGCCGGACGGGTCCGGGCTCGATCTGGGCGAGCTCGGCCTCCGGCAGCTTCAGCGCCTGGCGCACGGGGGCGACCACCTGGCCGGGCTTGATCTTGGAGCCGCCGGCCGTGACCACCACGTCGCCGGGCTTGAGGCCCGCGCGGATGATCCGGAAGTCGCCGACCCGCGGACCGGTCGTCACCGGCCGGTATTCGGCGGTGTTGCGCGGCCCCAGCACCAGCACGTAGCGCTTGCCGAGGTCGGCGGCCACGGCGCGATCCGGCACGAGGGCCGCCTGCTCGGCGCGATCGCTCACCAGCCGCACCCGGGCGAACAGGCCCGGCGTGAACCGGCGGTCGGTGTTCTCGAAGATCGCCCGGCCGTTGATGGTGCCGGAATTGGCGTTCATCGCATTGTCGACGAAGGTCAGCCGGCCCTCGTGCGGATAGCCGTCCTCGGTCATCAGGCCGAGATAGACCGGCCCCGGCTTGTCGCCGCCGGCGCCCGAATACTTGAGGTAGGTCTGCTCGTCGGCGTTGAACGACACGTAGATCGGGTTCTCCGACACCACCGTGGTGAGTTGGTCGGCGCTGGTCACCAGGTTGCCGGGCGTGATCTGGGCCTTGGAAACCCGGCCGTCGATCGGCGAGACCACGCGGGTGAACTCCAGGTTCAGCTTCGCGGCCGACAGGGAGGCCTGGGCCGCTTCCAGGCCGGCGCGCGCGGCGCGCTCTTCCGACACCAGCCGGTCGAATTCGCTGCGGGCGAGCGCCGCCTGATCGAGCAGGCGCTGGCCCCGCTCGCGGTTGACGCTGGCCAGTTCCAGCTTGGCGCGGCCGGCGGCGACCTCGGCGTCGAGGCGGTTCACCTCGGCCTGGAACGGGCGCGGGTCGATCTGGAACAGCACCTGGCCCTTGTGGACCTCCGCGCCTTCCTGGAAGCGCACGCTGTCGATGTAGCCGCCGACGCGCGGGCGGACCTGGACCTGGTCGACCGGCTCCAGCCGGCCGGTGAACTCGTCCCAGCTGCGCAGGGACTTGAAGGCGACGGGGGCGACCGTGACCTGGGTGGGCGGCGGCTGCGGGGCTTCCGATTGGGCGCGGGCGGCGCAACCGGCGATCAGCGCCGTCGCGGAAAGGCTGGCGAAGAGGCCAGCGAGGGTACGCAGACTCATGACGAGCTCCGGGGAGGGAGTTGGGGGAGGAGACTTTTTTGTCGCGACGCCAAGCACTTGACGGCCGTTGGGCGACGAACGACATTGTTGTATGTGACGATACCGTTCGGTATCACGGCGCTAGAGATACTGACCGGTCGCTCTCACGTCAAGGCAAGGAAAAATGAAAAGCCTCGGAAGAGAACCTATGGACGCCGAAAAGGCGGTGGCGGAGGACACGGCCCGCGCGTCGAAACGTCCTGCGCGAGACCGCATTTTCGAGACCGCACGGGAGATGTTCTACGAGCGCGGCATCCGCGCCGTGGGTGTCGAGACCATCGCCGCCGAGGCGGGCGCGACCAAGATGAGCCTCTACCGGAACTTCCCCTCGAAGGACGAACTCGTGGCCGAGGTGCTGCGGGATCAAGCCCGCGAGAGCTGGGAATGGTGGGACGCCGCGGTCGCCAGCCGCCCGGACGATCCGCTCGGCCAGCTAGAGGCCCTGTTCGACGCCTTGGCCGACAAGGCCTCCTGCACCGAGAGCGCCTATGGCTGCGCGCTCTCCAACGCCGCTATCGAGTTGCATGAGCCCGACCACCCCGCCCGCGTCGTCTCGGTGGAGCACAAGCGCGAGATGCACGCCCGCCTGGTCGAGATCTGCCGGGCCGCCGGCGCGCCGGACGAGGAACTGGCCGACGGTCTGCTGATCCTGATGGAGGGCGCCTATCTCGCCCGCGTCACCCTCACCCACGAGGGCCCGGTCAAGTCGGTCGCCAAGACCGCCCGCGCGCTCATCCACGCCTATCTGAACAGCTAGCTTAGCCCAGGGGCTGGTTCGAATTGCTGGCGCGGCCGCGTCACCACGCGGCGTGGCGCAATTCGTACCTGTCCCTGATGAGAGCGCCAGCGTCAGGGACAGGTACGAATTGTCCAGGCGCCTCGATGCGTCGAGGTCGAGCCAGCAATTCGAACCAGTCCCCTCCGCGCTACGCCTCCTCCGGACCGCCGAAGCGGGCGCGCCATTCGGCGACCTGCGCATCCTCGACCTTGCGGAACAGCACCTCCGGCGCCTTCACCGCCCGGCCTTCCGGCAGGATCGACAGCGCGCCCTGCGGCTGCGGCCAGCGGCCCGGGAAGCCCTCCCCCACCGCCGTGGCGATGGTCTCTGCCGAGAACGGGATGAAGGGCTCGCTGACCTTGGCGAACAGGGCCACCAGGTTCAGGCCGTAGCGCACCGCCACCGCCGCGCGGGCCGGATCGGTCTTGATCGCGGTCCAGGGCGCGGCCTCGGTCAGGTACTGGTTGCCCAGCACCCAGAGCTGGCGCAGCGCCTGGGCGGATTTGCGGAACTCCATCGCCTCCATCAGCTCGGTGAGCTCGACGAGCTTGGCGGCCACGTCGGCCTCCAGCTTCGTCTCCAGCTCGCCCGGCGCCCCGCCCGACGGGACCACGCCCTCGAACCGGGTCTCGGTGAACTTCAGGATGCGGTTGACAAAATTGCCCAGCACGTCGGCCAGGTCGGCGTTCACCTGGGCCTGGAACTGCTCCCAGGTGAAGGTGGCGTCGGAGGTCTCCGGCGTATTGGCGGTCACCCACCAGCGCCAGTAGTCGGCCGGCAGCAGTTCCAGCGCGTGGTCCATGAACACGCCGCGCTTCTGCGAGGTCGAGAACTTGCCGCCGTAATAGTCGAGCCAGTTGAAGCCCTTCAGCCGGTCGACCAGCTTCCAGGGCGAATTGCTCGCCGGCCGCCAGCCGCCCTCGGCCTCCAGTTTCTCGTTGACGCCGATCAGGGTGCAGGGGAAGCCCACCGTGTGGAAGGGCACGTTGTCCTTGCCCATGAACTCCACATAGGTGACGTCGGCCGCCTCCGGCCCGCGCCACCAGCGCTCCCAGACCGCGTCGGCCGGCGGGGCGCGCCCCTCCTCCGCGGCCTTCGCGTCGGCCCATTCCCAGGTCGCGCCGATGTATTCGATGGGCGCGTCGAACCAGACGTAGAACACCTTGCCCGCCAGGCCCTCGATATCCGGCAGGCCGCCGTGCGGATTGGGGCCCCATTCGTGGGCGTTCACCGGCACGCCCCATTCCAGGTCGCGGGTGATACCGCGGTCCTGCAGACCCTCGTCCAGCCACTTCAGCGCGATGGAGGTGACCAGCAGCGGCCAGTCGCCCTTCTTGCCGTCGATCCACAGCCGCAGCTTGTCGGCGAACAGGCTCTGGCGCAGGAACAGGTGCTTGGACGGGCGGATCTCGATGTCGTCCGAGCCCGAGACCGCAGAGCGCGGTTTGATCAGGTCGGCCGGGTCCAGCACTCGGGTGCAGTTCTCGCACTGGTCGCCGCGGGCGGCCTCGTAGCCGCAGTGCGGGCAGGTGCCGATCACGTAGCGGTCCGGCAGGAAGCGCTTGTCGGCGTTCGAATAGACCTGCTGGGTGACGCGCTCCTCGATGAAGCCGGCCTCCCAAAGCTCGCGCGCGAACCGCTGGGTGAGCCTGTGGTTCTGCGGCGAGGACGAGCGGCCGAAATGGTCCCACGACAGGCCGAACTTGCGGCCCAGATCGTATTGCACGTCGTGCTGCTGGGCGCAGAAGGTCGCCGGGTCCAGCCCCGCCTCGGCGGCGGCCAGTTCGGTGGGCGTGCCATGCTCGTCGGTGGCGCACAGGTAGAGGGTCTCGCGCCCCAGCGCGCGCTGGAACCGGGCGAACACGTCGGCCGGCAGCATCGAGCCCGCCAGCGTCCCCAGGTGCTTGATCCCGTTGATGTAGGGCAAGGCCGAGGTGATCAGGATGCGGGTCATTCGGGGCTCTCGAAATGAGGAGGCGCGGGAGCGGGGCTTATAGGGCGCCGCCCGCGGGGACACAAAGCCTGCGTCGAACGCTCAGAACTTGTCGGACCGCACGCGCCGTGTTCGTCCTAGGGACAAACTGCGAGGGAGCGTCCCAGGGAACGTCCATGATCTTCGCCATCCTGATCTACGGCTCGGAAGCCGATTACGCCGCCGATGTCAGCGTCGAGGAGAACGACGCGCTGATGAACCGCCACTGGGACCTGCGCCGTGCGCTCTCCGCGGAAGACCGCCTGGGTCCGGTGGTCCGCCTGCGGCCGAACGCCGTGCGCACCGTCCGCCGCTACAAGGACCGACGCTTCGTCACCGACGGCCCGTTCACCGAGACCAAGGAACAGCTGATGGGCATCTATGTCGTCGACTATCCGACGATCGAGGATGTCGACGCCGCGATCGACCAGTTGGATTTCCCCGGCGGCGTGTTCGAGGTCCGCCCGCTCGATCACTACGAGCCGGGCCAGCTGCCGGCGGAGGTGCCGGCCCGCTACCGCTGAATCCCCTCGCCTTCCGCTGCGGAAAGCTTCACTGTCGGCGCACAGCGGATGGGGAGGATCCGAAATGTTCAAGGGTATCAACTGGCTGGCCGTGGCGATTGCCGTGGTCCTGCTCGAGGTCCTGGGCTTCGTCTATTACGGCTTCATCGTCAACGCGGCCTGGACGGCGGCCTATACCGCCTCGCTCGGCCGCGCGCCCGACATGAGCAACGCCGCGGTCATGCAGAGCATCGGTGTAGTGGTCACGGTCATCTTGGTCACCGGCCTGGCCTGGATCACCCGCCGGCTCGGCGGGACGGGCACGGCTGTGATCGGCGCGGCGCTGGCGGTCTGGTTCTTCTTCGACTTCACCACCATGGCGGTGGACTATGTCTACATGGCGATGTCGACCACCCTGGTCGGACTCAACATGCTCTACCAGCTTCTGTCCTATCTGGTCGCCGGCGCCGTGCTGGGCTTCATGCCCGCTCGGAAAGCCTAGACGCCTCCGCCGCCTCGTTCCGCGTCTTGAACCAGGGAACGAGGCGGCTGATCGCCTCGCGCACCTGCGGGGTCGAGACCGCGAAGCTGATCCGGATGAAGTGGCGGCCCTCGACCGGGTCGAAGTCCACGCCGGGCGCCGTCGCGACGCCGGTTTCCCGAAGCAGCTCCTTGCAGAACGACAGGCTGTCGT
>CAMFHW010000094.1 GCA_945952175.1 uncultured Phenylobacterium sp.
TGCCCAGGCCGCGCGGCGCTGCTGCGCTCGGGTATCCACGGTTGGGACCAGCGCATGGCAGACGGCGCCCTCGCCGCCCGGGGGCGCGACCTTCCACCGAAGGTGACGCGTATCGCGGGCGCATCCTTCAACGGCTTCACGGCGACCTTGGTGCGCACGGCGGCCGGCCTCTATGACGAGGGCGGCTGGCCGGAGCATCGGGTGATCCTGCACACGGCGGCCGAGCCGGTCGGGGCCGACTGCCGCTGCGATGGGGTGCGGCTGGCGCGGCTGCAGGTCTTCGGCGATTTCGATATCCAGCCGGCCGGCGTGCCGGGCTGCTGGGACGACGACGGCCCGGCGGAGGTGCTGGTGTTCCGCCTCGCCCCCGCCTTCCTGCGCCAGACCGCCGAGGGGCTGGACATGGACCCGGCGCGGGCCGAGCTCACGCCACGCCTGCAGGCGCGCGACCCGCAGATCGAGCATATCGGCCTGGCGCTCAAGGCCGAGCTGGAGGCCGGCGCGCCGCTGTCGCGGCTCTATGGCGAGAGCCTGGCGGTCGCCTTCGCCTCGCGGCTGCTGCAGCGGTTCGGCGCGGCGCCGAAGCCGCCGGCCCACGGCCTGTCGCGCCGCCAGCAGCGCCGTGTGTTCGACCATATCGAGACCCACCTGGACACCGATCTCAGCCTGGCCGAGCTGGCCGCCATCGCCGGGGTCAGCATCTCGCACTTCACCGTCCTGTTCCGCCGTTCGGTGGGGATGTCGGTGCATCGGTTCGTGATCCAGCAACGCGTGCTGCGCGCCCGCGCGCTGCTGCTGGCCGGCGAACTGTCGATCGCCCAGGTGGCGCTGGAGACCGGCTTCGCCCACCAGAGCCACCTCGCCCGCTCGATGCGCCGGATCGCCGGTCTGACACCGACCGACATCGTGCGAAGCCGGTGAGCGCGCTGCCCTCCGGCCTGCCGCGTATTCGGCCGCCGGATCGCCCGGCGCAGGCCCGCCGGCTGGCCACGGCGGGGCGAGGCGGGTTCACCGCGACCCTGATCCACAGCGAGCCCGGCCTGCACGCCAGCGGCGCCTGGCCCGAGCACCGGTTGTTGATCCAGACCAGCCCCGAACCGCACCCGGCGCGCTGCATGTTCGACGGCGTCGAGGCCGAGCGCGTCGACCTGGCCGGCGACTTCTGCCTGCAGCCGGCGACGCTGCCCGGGGTCTGGGTGAACCATGGCCCAGTGGAGCTGATCGAGCTGCGCATCGCGCCGGCCCTGCTGGCCAAGACCGCGGAAGGCCTCGACATCCCGCCCTCGCGCGCCGACCTGACACCCCAGCTCTGGGCGCGCGACGCCCAGGTGGAGCACATCGCCTGGGCCCTGAAGACCGCGCTGGAGCGCGACGAGCCGGCCAGCGGGCTGTATGTGGAAAGCCTGGGCGTGGCGCTCTCCGCGCGCCTGCTGTGTCGATACGGACCCGGTGTGCCGCGCGCGACCGGCGGCCTGTCGCGGCGCCAGCTGCGGGCGGTCACCGAGCTTGTGGCGTCACGGCTCGACGAGGACCTGCCGCTGTCCGACCTCGCCGCCGCGGCGGGGCTGAGCGTGGCCCATTTCACGGTGCTGTTCCGGCGTTCGACCGGCATGTCGGCCCACCGCTACGTGATCCGGGAGCGGGTGATGCGGGCCCGGAGGCTGATCCTTGATGGCCAGCTCAGCCTGGCGGAGGTGGCGCTGGAGGCGGGCTTCTCCCACCAGAGCCACCTCGCCCGCTCGATGCGCAAGGTCCTGGGCCTGACGCCCACGCAGATCGCCCGCTGCCGCGACTAGCGGGCCGCGCGGCGGAACATCATCGCCGTGATCAGCGCGATCGGCAGGCCGACGAGCACGGTGTGGGCGAAGATCTGGTTGAGGAAGACCTCCCACTTGAACGCCGCCGCCGGGCCGGGCCAGCGCAGGGGCAGCACGATCTTGTTCATGATCGCCCAGAGCACCAGGCCGTAGGCGACGCCAGAGACCCAGGGCCAGCGTACGAGCACCGGGAAACGTCGGGCCGCGAACACGAAGGCGCTGACCATGGCCAGCATGATCGCGAAGTGCAGGCCAAGCCCGAAGGCCGCCGTGGCGAGACCGCCGTGCGCCGCGGTCTCCTTGTCCAGCAGGGCCGAGGCGATGCCTTGCAGCATGCGGACCGGCGATTTGCCGTGCGCGAGCGTCATGACGATCGCGTCGCCGATGTCGAGCGTTCCCGCCACGAGCCAGGCATAGAGGATCGCCTGGCCGGCGCCCGTGTCGGTCCGGGGCGCGAGCCCCGCGGTGGTGGTGGTCATGCGGTCTTGTCCTCCGATCAGGGCAAGCCTGGGGGCGGACATCTCGGCCGTCGCGCACAATCCGACGAAAACTTGCCCCGCCCGGCGCCTTACCGGCATTTAACTTGCAGCCTTGCGGAGGCCGCCCATTCTGGGGCGTCCGGAGGAATCCGCATGGCCGACGGGGCCGTCCAGAGCCGCTCTACCGAACCCGCCATCCATCGGCTGATGGTGCGCGGCTGGACGGGATTCGAGGCGGCGATCGTGATGACCGACGCCGGCCTGCATATCGGAGCGCCCCAGGCGGTCGACCGGATGGGGTTCCATATCGGGGCGCCCGTGCGCGCCGACTGCTGGTGCGAGGGCATCGCCCGCGGCGGCTGGCAGAGCCGCGAGGACTTCGACCTGGTCCCGGCCGGCGCCCGCGGCGCCTGGGAGGACCAGACCCCGGCCGACGTGCTGTCCGTGCGCTTCCAGCCCAGCCTGCTGCTCGACGCCGCCGAGGGCCTGGGCCTGCCGTCGGAACGGGCGCAGCTCTCGCCCCGCCTGCGCGCCCGCGACCCGCACGTGGCCCACATCATCTGGGCGCTGAAGGCTGAGATCGAGGCTGAGGACCCCGCCCCTACCCTCTATGGCGAGAGCCTGGGCGCGGCGCTCGCCGCCCGCCTGCTCGGCCACCACGCCGGCGTCGACCGGCCCCGGGTCGGCGGCCTGACGCCGCGCCAACTCGCCCGCGTGGTGGAGCTGGTCGAGGCCGAGATCCAGCGCGACCTCACCCTCGCCGAACTGGCCGCAGCCGCCGGGGTCAGCGTCTCGCACTTCACCGCCATGTTCCGCCGCGCCATGGGCCAGTCGGCTCACCGCTATCTGGTGGAGCGTCGCGTGCTGCGCGCCCAGGGCCTGCTGGCCCGCGCCCGCATGTCGGTCGCCGACGTCGCCCAGGCCACCGGCTTTTCGCACTCCAGCCACATGGCCCGCTGGATGCGCCGGGTGAGCGGGATCACGCCTTCGGAGCTGGTGCGCGCGGCCTAGGCTACTGCCGCGCCATCTCGGCCTCGCCGACGGCGTCGCCGTCCAGCATCTGGTCGGCGTCCATGGTCACCACCACCCGTTTCAGCTTGCCGCTGAACTCGAACGGCGCGGCGTAGGACGGCGAGACCGGGCTTCCCCGGTCGCGGCCCACATCAAGACCAGACCAGGAGATGAAGGTCGCGAAGCCCAGGTGGGTCTTGAGTTCGCCCGCCGCGCGGCCGTCGACCGCCAGGGTGAAGACCCGCCCCTCCGGCGTCTGGCGCACGCGCACCCCGAGCTTGCGATGCCCGGCCGGGACCGGCGCCTCCGAGCTCACCGTCGCCAGGGCGCCGCCGACATTCATGGTGTGATGCAGCCGCCCGCCCTGGAGATAGAGGCTATAGCCGCAGGTGGCGTCGCCGTGGGACAGCAGCACGCCCTCCGCGCCGTCAGTCACCACCGCCTCGGCCTCGATCATGTAGGACCGCGCCCGCACGTCCGGCGCCACATCGGTCGGCAGGTGCCCCATGCCGGGATGGAAGACGAAGCGCTTGCGCCGGCCGTGATAGCGATTTGCGTTCTCGGCGAAGCGCGGGCCGAAGCGATCGTCCAGCGGCAGGACCTTGCAGGCCTCCGCCTCCGCCCACCAGGCCTCGACCAGGGCCTTGAGGCGCTCGGGCTGGGCGTCGGCGAGATTATCCGTCTCCGAGAAATCCTGGTCGAGGTGGAACAGCTCCCAGACGTCGGTCTCGAACGGCGTGCCCGGCGGATGGAACGCCACCGCCTTCCAGCCGTCCTTCCAGAGGCCGCGGTGGCCGAACATCTCGAAATACTGCGGCCGGCCACGGGCCGGCGCGTTCGCGTCCTTCAGCGAGGCGGCGAAGCTCACCCCCTCCATCGGCATCTGCGGCACGCCCCAGACCGAGGTCGGCGGCTCCAGGCCCAGGAGGTCGAGCAGGGTGGGCGCGAGGTCGCTGGCATGAGCGAACTGGTGGCGCAGCTCGCCGCGGGCGGCGATGCCGTTCTTCCAGGAGATCACCAACGGGTCGCGAATGCCGCCGCCATGGGTGTTCTGCTTGTAGCGACGCAGTGGCGTATTGGACGCCATGGCCCAGCCGTGCGGGAAGTTGGAATGGGTGTCCGGGCCGCCGATGTCGTCGATGCGGGCCAGCTTCTCGGCCATGGGCTCGAACTTCAGATTGTAGGGGCCCATGGCGTTGACCATGCCCAGCGGTCCGCCCTCCTGGCTGGCGCCATTGTCGCTCAGCACGAGGATCAGGGTGTCGTCGCGGATACCGGCCTCGTCGAGGAAAGCCACCAGGCGGGCCAGGTGTTGATCGGCGTGGTCGAGCATCCCGGCGAAGGCGCTCTGCAGGCGGGTGAAGACCCGCTGCTCGTCGCCCGAGTGCTCGTCCCAGCCCTTCACCCCGTCGTTGCGGGCCGGCATGCGGGTGTCGACGGGCACGACGCCCATGGCCTTCTGCTTGGCCAGCCGCTGCTCGCGCTCGGCGTCCCAGCCCTTCTCGAAGACCGGATCGTAGGACCGGATGATCTCCTGCGGCGCCTGGTGCGGGGCGTGGCAGGCGCCGAAGGCCAGCCACAGCAGCCACGGCGTCTCCGGCGCGTCGGCCACGTGATCGGCGATGTAGCGGATCGACTGGTCCACCAGGTCGGCGGTCAGGTGATAGCCTTGCGCATAGCTCGCCGGCTGCTCGATCGGGGTGTTGTCGCGCACCAGCTCCGGGGCGAACTGGTCGGTCTCGGCGTCCATGAAGCCGTAATAGCGGTCGAAGCCGCGGCCCAGCGGCCAGCCGTCGAAGGGCCCGGTCGGGCCGGTCTCGGTCAACGGCGTCGCGTGCCACTTGCCCACCATGTAGGACCGGTAGCCGTGCGGCTTCAGCATTTCCGGCAAGGTGGCGGCCTCGCGGGCGATCTTGCCGCGATAGCCCGGGAAGCCGGAATCGAAGTTGGCGAGACAGCCCATGCCCACCGAATGGTGATTGCGGCCGGTCAGCAGCGCCGCCCGGGTGGTCGAGCACATCGCGGTGGTGTGGAAGCCGGTATAGCGCAGGCCGTCGGCGGCCAGGGCGTCGATCGTCGGCGTACGGATCGGCGAGCCGTAGCAGCCGAAGTCCGAGAAGCCGACGTCGTCGAACAGCACCACCAGGATGTTGGGCGCGCCCTTCGGCGGCTTGGGGGCGTCCGGCCAGTGGGGCGTGGACTCCGCCAAGGTCCGTCCGATCTTCGCCTCGCCGGCCATGCTCGTCTCCCGCACTTATTGGCAGATTGCATGCCATTTGGAACGCGGGGCCACAAGCCGCCGCTGACCGCTTGCAGGGCCGCAAGCTTCATTGCGATGCTGCGCTTCTGACCGAGGGGGATGAGATGGATCGACGGACCTTGCTGAGCACGAGCCTGGCGGCGCTGGCCCTGGCCGGGACCGCGCGGGCGGCGACACCGGCGCCGACCATCCTGTCCTCCGGCGGGCCGGGCAAGTACGCCGCGGCCCTGGACGGAATCCAGGCCTATATGGAGCAGCACCGCCGCGACTACGGCCTGCCCGGCCTGGTGCTGAGCGTGGCCGACGGCGAAGGCTTCGCCGCGGTGCTGAGCTGCGGGTCTTCGGAGCTCGAAAGCCACAGCCAGACCGATCCCGGCCAGCTCTACCAGATCGGCTCGATCTCCAAGTCGGTCGCCGCCCTGGCCGCCTTCCGTCTGGCCGAGGCCGGCAAGTTCGACCTCGACGCCCCGGTGAAGCGGTTGCTGCCGGACCTGCCCCTCCCCGACCAGCCGGTGGTCACCTTCCGCCACCTGTTGCACCACACGGCGGGCCTGCCGGACGACGCGCCCTTCTTCCCACGCTCGCCGGACGGGCGGCTGTGGATCGCCAATCCGCCGGGTAAGGAATGGTCCTACAGCAATCTCGGCTACCGCATGCTGGGCCTGGCCATGAGCCGCGCGACCGGCCGGCCGGTGGGCGAGATCCTGGAGGCCCAGGTGCTGGGTCCGCTCGGCATGACCCAGAGTCGCGGCGCCATCGTCGCCGCCGACCGCCCCCGCTATGCCGGCGGCTACAGCCCCTATTTCATCGACCGGCCCTATCCGCAGGCGGGCCGGCTGGCCCAGGCCCAGTGGGTGGACATGGTCGAGGCGGCGGGCTGCGTGGCCTCGACGGCCAGCGACATGAGCCGCTACCTCGCCTGGCTGATCGCCGCCTCGAACGGCAAGGGCGGGCCGCTGCTGTCGGAAGCCTCGGCCAAGCGCTTCTTCGAGGACAGCGCGCCGGCCCCCGGCTGGGCCGAGGGCGCGCGCTACGCCAACGGCCTGGCGATCGTCCAGATCAAGGGCCGCACCCTGCTGCACCACACCGGCGGCATGACCAATTTCAGCTCGGCCCTGCACGTCGATCCCAAGTCCGGGGTCGGCGCCTTCGCCAGCACCAATGTCGGCGGCACGGGCTACCGGCCGCGTGACATCACCGCCCATGCCTGCGCCCTGATGACCGCCGCGCGAGACGGCTCGGCGCCGTCGCGACCCGCCCCGACCCGGCCTCGCATCGCCAAGCCGGAGCTTTTCGTCGGCCGCTATTTCGGGACCGACGGGCGCAGCTTCGAGATCGCGGCGGAGGGCGAAGGCGGCCTCGCGCTCAGGATGGGCGGCGGGACCGACGTCCTCGAACCCGCCGGCGCGGGCCAGGTCCTCAGCCACCTGCCCGGCCTCGACCGCTACACCCTGGTGGCCGAGCGCGCGGGAGACAAGGTCGCGGCCCTGTGGTGGGGCCCGGTCCGGTTCGCGGCCGGCGCGGCGGCGCCCGCCCCGAAGATCCCTGCCGAGCTCGCGGCCCGCGTGGGCGACTATGTCAACGACAGCCCCTGGCTCGGCGTGATGCAGGTCATGGCCCGCCCCGACGGCCTCTACCTGTTCGGCTCGCGCAAGCTGGAAGCCCTGCCCGACGGCAGCTGGCGGCCCATCGACGACTCGCCCTCCCCCGAGCGCATCTGGTTCGACGCCCCCGTCGCCGGCCGCACCGCGCGCATGAGCTATTCCGGCGCGGACTTCGTGCGCCAGGGCTAGCACCCTCAACGCGGAGGATTGTTCCTTTCGAGGAACGCGGCCACGGCGGAGAGCGCCTGTTTGCGCGTCGCGCCATTCGTCAGCCAGTGGTCTTCGCCGGGCAGGGTGACGACCTCGACCGGCTTGCCGTCCGCCTGCAGCGCCTGGGCCATGCTCGCCGACTGGGCGGGGGGCGAGACGACGTCGTCGGTCCCGTGCACCAGCAGGATCGGCGCCGAGGCCTTGGCCGCCTGGGCGAGCGGCGAAATGGCCTTCAGCGAAGCCGCGTCAGGGTCTGTGGCGGCGAGATAGGTCGACCAGCGACGAAGGGCGCCGTTGAACCCCGATGTCCGACTCCAGGCCAGGAAGCGGCCGGGATCGGAAATACCCCCGACGGCCACGGCGCAGCGATAGACGCCCTGCTGGAGCGTGACCCCGGCAAGCGCGGCGTAGCCGCCATAGTCTTCGCCCATGATGCAGACGCCCTGAGGATCGACCACGCCCTGGTTCGCGAGTTCGCCCACCGCGTCGGAGAGGTCGGTCTGCATCGAGCGGCCCCACTGGCCGTCGCCCGCCCTGCGCAGCGGAGCGCCAAGCCCCTCCGAGCCGCGATAGTTGAGCCTGAGCACGGCATATCCGCGGCTGGCGAGCCCCTGGACCCACCAGTCGAATCCCGCCTCGTCGTGGCGCGCCGGTCCCGGATGGACCAGGACCACCAACTTCAGATCCTTCTCAGCGCGCCCGGCCGGAACCGTGAGATCGCCGTCCAAAGCCAAGCCATCGCGGGCCGTCGCGCGGAAAGGGCGCACCGGCGAGAGGTCCGCAGCCTTGAGCTCAGGATAGGCGTCACCTATCCAGCTCGAGCGCTTGGAGGCGAGATCGACCAGGGCATAGGCCGGGCCCGTGGTCGGGGAATCGACCCAGGCCACCAGCTTGCGATGGTCGTCGCTCCAGGAGATCACCTTGACCCGGTCGCCCGGATAGGCCGCAGCGACAGCGTTCCAGATGGCCTGGTCCTGGGCCGCTTCGAGGTGCGCCCTGCGGACGCCGTTCTCCAGCGAGGACACGCCGATCAGCCGCCTCGACCCGGGCTCAAGGATCGGTTCGGCGCCGAGGCCCCAAGCGAGGGGTTCGCCCCAGGCGGGCGCGTCGGAAGAGATTTCCCGATACGCCCAGGCGCCGTCTTCCAGCGTCCGGACGAGGACGGAGCGACCGTCGCGGCCCAGGCCGACCACGACCGGCATGTCGGCCGGATCGACCTCCTCGCGCACCGTGACGAAGGCGCCGCGGCGCATCACCTTCAAGGCCCAGCGACGGCTGACCGGACTGAAATCCGTCATCGCGAGCGGCTGCCCGTCCACTCCGACCAGCCAATCCCGGGTGTCGGGGAAGCCCTCATGTTCCCAGCGGGTGTGACCCTGGTCGAGGCCGACCCGAAGCAGGGCCATGTGGACCTTTTCGGCCTCCTCGACCAAGCCGGTCAGGTAGACCACCGGTCGACCTTCCACCTGGCGGGGCATCGGGGGATCGAAGACCGCGTTGACGACCAGGTGGACGTCGCTCAGCAACGGCCGCATCTTCCGCTGGGCCAGGTCGTAGTCATAGACGCGGCCGTATTCGCCCCGCTGGATCGACAGGTTGTTGGCCCCGCCCGTCAGGCTGGTGACGATGAGCAGGTGGCCAGGGCCAGCCCATTGCAGGTCGCGCACCTTCACGCCGGAGGAATCGAGCACCGACGTGACGCCCGAGGCGAGGTCACGGATCGCGACCTTCCGTTGTTCGCCGTTGGTGACGATGAGGGCGAGGCTCGCGCCGTCCGGCGACAAGGCCGGGGCTTCGATAGCCGGCAGGCGGCCATAGGCGTCCAACGGCGCGGCGACGCAGGACACCGCCAAGCAAGCGCCCATCGCAACGGCGATGGCGAACAATCCAGGCTTCAAGTCTGAGCTCCCCCGAACCTGGAGCGAGACTGGCGTGACGGGCCGGCGGAGGCAACCCCAAGTGGCGCCCCCGCCGTTCTTGGCTTTACTTCTGGGTCGCGTAGATCTTGACCACCTTGTAGAGGAAGTCGCGGCTCTCATAGAGCGAACGGACGCGGATGCGCTCGTTCAAGCCGTGGACGCCGTTGCCGTCCGGGTCGCCGAACGAGCCCGACAGGCCATAGCTCGGAATGCCGGCGGCGTTGGTGAAGCGGCTGTCGGTGGCGCCGGTCGACATGGTCGGCACCAGCGGCACGCCCGGCCACATCTCCTTGGCCACCGCCTTCACCGGATCGACGATCTCCTTGGAGAGCGGCGGCGGCGGCGCGGTGGGGCTCGGCTCGCCGACCAGGGTCACGGCGATCTTGTCGTCGGCGAACACCTTGACCAGCTGGTCGCGCACGTCGGTGATCTTCTCGCCGGGCAGGATGCGGCAATTGACGTTGGCCTGGGCCCGCTGCGGCAGGGCGTTGGGCGCATGGCCGGCATTGACCATGGTCGCCACGCAGGTGGTCCGCATCATCGAGTTGCGGCTGGCGTCGCGCGCGACGATGGCGGCGGCCGCGGCGTCGGTCGGGTCCTTGGCGAGCGCCGTCATGGCCGCGCCGCTCTCGCCGCCCTCGATCGGGCCCATGGCCGCGAAGTGGTTGCGGGTCGCCTCGTTGATGCGGATCGGGAAGTCGTAGGCGCCCAGGCGGGCGAGCGCGTTCGAGAGGTGATAGATCGCGTTGTCCTTCGACGGCCGCGAGGAGTGGCCGCCCGGATTGGTCGTGACCAGGGTGTAGTCCTGATAGACCTTCTCGCCGGCCTGGATGCCCAGGAACTGGCGCTCGCCCTTCTCGTTCAGCCGGCCGCCGGCGCCTTCATTGAGGGCGAACTGGGCGTCCATCAATTCGCGCTTGTTCTTCAGCAGCCACTCGACGCCGTCGAAGGTGTCGGAGGTCTCCTCGCCGCAGGTGAGCACCAGCTTGAGGCCGCGGCGGGGCTTGAAGCCCTCGGTCTTGAAGCGGACCATGCTGTCCGTGAAGATCGAGGCCATGGCTTTGTCGTCGCTGGCGCCGCGGGCATAGAAGTAGCCGTTCTCCTCGATCAGGGTGAAGGGATCGCGCTCCCAGTCGGCCCGGTTGGCCTCGACCACGTCGATGTGGGCGAGCAGCATGATCGGCTTCAGCTTGGCGTCGGTCCCGGCCAGGTTGGCGATCAGGGCGCCGAACTTCGGATGGTCCGGCGGAACCACCACGGTGACGTCCTTGTCCGCATAGCCGACCGCCCTCAGCCGCGCGCCCATCTTCTCGGCGGCGGCGGTGCAGCTGCCGACCGAAAGCGTGGTGTTGGTCTCCACCAGCTCCTTGTAGAGGTCGCGGAAGGCGAGCTGGTCGGGCCGCGGCGC
>CAMFHW010000095.1 GCA_945952175.1 uncultured Phenylobacterium sp.
GGGCGTTCATCTCCAGCGCCTTCACCAGAGACCCTCTCGGCGGCGCCTTGCTGCTCGCCGCGCCGCCGATGCTGGCTCTGCTCGCCATCGAGGTCGCGGGCCGCCGCGCCGCCGCGCTCGAAACTGCGCCGATGGCCTGGATGGTTCGCGTGGCCCTCGTGGCTTCGGGCGTGATCGGGTTTCTGCTCTGGGGCGGGATGGGTCCTGGGCGGACCACGGGGCTTGCGACGGCGGTGGCCCTGGCGCTCGTGGCGACCGCTGCCGTGGCAGGCGTGCGCCGCCGTGCGCCGCCCTTCATTCCAGCCTTGATCCAAGGGCTCGCCGTGGCCGGGCTGGGCCTGGCGATCGGCGACGCGCCCGAGGCCCTGCGCCGCGAACTCGCCGCGCCCGCCCTGCTGCTTGGGCTCGGCCTTGCGGCCGCGGGCCTTGGCGCGACCTGGATGGCGCGAGAACCCAAGGATCGGCCCATGGCGGCCTCTGGCGCGGTGGCCTCGGCCCTGGCGTTCGCCGTCTCCGCGCTCGTGCTCAAGGGGCTAGCCCCGCAGGCGCCTTGGATCGGCCCGGCCGGCGGTGCGCTGGTCCTGGCGTTCGGCGCGGCGATGGTCGCGCGGCGCTCTACGGACCCGCCCCGCGATCTGACCGTGGCCCTATGGATCTGGGCGTCGACGGCTGTGGCCTTCCAGACCTTGGGCATGGCCTTCGATCCGCGCGCCCTGCCGATCGTGTTCGGCGTGTCCGCTGTGGCCGCCGCTGGGTTGCAGATGCGGCTGGGCTGGCGTGGCCTGCCGTCCGCCGCCCTGGCTTCGGCGCTCGCCGCCCTGGCCGCCCTCCTGGGGCCCAAGTTGGGCGGCGTGGCCCTGCTCGGCCAGGGCTCACCCTGGCTCCTGGCCGGTGTCGCGGCGGCGGCCGCCGCCTTGGTGGCCGCGGCGGGCCTGATCGCGAGGCGTGGCGGTCACGGTCGCCGCGACGTCGCCGACGGCCTGATCAGCGGCGCGATCCTGATCGCCCTGGCCGGCGCGTTCCTCAGTCTGCACGCCTTCGCCGCGCCGTCGGGCGGCCAAAGGCTCGACACCCTGACCGAGGCGGCCCTACGCACCCTGATGCTGCTCGCCGCGGGTCTGCTCGCGCGGCCGGGTCCGGATGCGGGGCGCCTGTCGCGCCTGCGTCCGCACGCCCTCCTGCTGGCCGGGACGGCCCACGCCCTGGTCTTCGCGGGCGTGGTCCTGAATCCGCTTTGGAGCGGCGTCCCGGTCGCTGGCCCGCCGCTGATCGATAGCCTCGCCCTGGCCTTCCTCGTTCCCGGCGTGCTGCTGGTCGCCGCGGCGCGGACGGTCGGGACTGTGCGCTGGACACCGACCTATGCGCTTGCGGGCGTGGCGTTCGCGGTTGTCTGGGGCCTCGAAGAGATTCGCCGCCTCTGCCAGGGTGCGGACTTCGCCCATCTTGCGCACGCCCTGGGCCGCCAGGAAGCGGCCGCGGACGCACTCTTCCTGCTGGCGGTCGCGTGTGGCCTCCTGGCCCTCGCGCGTCGGGCGCCGGCGCGTACCTCCACCTGGACCGGGCTGGAGGCGAGGGGGCTGCCGGCCGCCGCGTCCATCGCTCTGGCCTTCGCCGACCTGACCTACGGTTATCTCGCCAGCCCCTGGTGGGGCCCGATCGATGGGGCCTTGAGCTCGCTGGCCGCGGCCGTCGTCTTGGCCGCCTGCTATGCGGGCGGCGTCGGTGCGAGCTTGGCGCTGTCGCGTCTGGCGGCCGACCGCCTCGCCCTGGCCCGGTTCGCGCTGGTGTCGGGGTGCCTGCAACTCTTCGCGTTGCTGACGCTCGCGATCCGCTTCGGGTTCCGCGGCCTGTCAATGGGCTATCGCCCGGGCGAGGCCGGCTTCGAGACTTGGACCTTCTCGGCGATCTGGGCGGTCTATGGCCTTGGCGTGATGGTGGTGGGTGTGCGACGGGGCGATCTCGCCCTGCGCTGGACCGGCATCGGCCTCCTGCTGTTCACGACCGCCAAGGTCCTGCTCTTCGACATGGCCCATCTCGACGGGATGGTGCGCGCGGCCTCGTTCCTGGCGCTTGGTGCGCTGCTGATCGTCGGCGCGCTCGCGGCGCGGCGGCTGGGCGCCTTCGGAGCCGCCAGGGCTGAGCCGGAAGACTAGGTCCACGACCCGGCTCGGTCTGGGATGGTCCGGGGGCGTCCGTCGCGGCTCGGCGCCTCCGACTCTATCCGCTTGGCGCCGGCGCCCATTGGGTTATCGTCGTTCACCTGACCGCCCGACAGAGGCGGCCGCGCATGGCGTCCGCCGGGCGTCGTGCGGGAGAACCATAAAAATCTGGCCCCGCCAACGGGGGTCAGGGAGGAGGACGCGCGATGAAGTTCACCTGGTTCAACCTGATGCCGTGGCCGTATCTGCCGGACGATTTCCGGGAGACGAACCGCTCCGTCTGGGTGGATATCGACCAGAAGCTGTTCGACCCGGCCAAGAGCCATGAGGTCTACAACACCTATATGGACCTGCTCGAATACGCCGACACCCTGGGCTTCGACGGGGTGGGGGTGAACGAGCACCACCAGAACGGCTACGGCATCATGCCCAGCCCGAACATCATCGCCGCGGGCCTGGCCCGCCGCACCAAGGACGCGGCCATCGTCGTCCTGGGCAACTCCATCGCCCTCTACAATCCGCCGGTCCGCGTGGCCGAGGAATTCGCCATGCTGGACTGCATCTCCGGCGGGCGGCTGGTGGCCGGCTTCCCGGTCGGCACCTCGATGGACACCAACTACTGCTACGGCCAGATCCCGTCCCTGACGCGGGAGAAGTATCAGGAAGCCCACGACCTGATCATCAAGGCCTGGACGACGCGCGAGCCCTTCGCCTTCAACGGCCGCTACAACAAGCTGCGCCACGTCAACCTCTGGCCGCGGCCGATCCAGCAGCCGCATCCGCCGATCCACATCCCCGGCGGGGGCTCGGTCGAGACCTACGACTTCTGCATCGACAACACCTATTCCTATTCCTACCTCAGCTTCTCCGGCTACCTCCGGGCCAAGGCGCTGATGCAGGGCTACTGGAACCGGGTCGAGGAACGCGGCGCGCCCGACAAGTCGCCCTATCGCGCCGGCTTCGCCCAGACCATCTGCGTGGCCGAGACCGACGAGGAGGCCGAGCGTCTGTACTCGGAGCACATCAGCTACTTCTACAATCGCTGCCTGCACGTCTATCCGGGCTTCGCCGACGCGCCGGGCTATAGAACGATCAAGACCATCCAGACCGGGGCGCTGTCGCAATACGCCCCGCCGCAAGGGGGCTACACCCAGCTGACCTGGAAGGAGCTGACCGAGCAGGGCCACGTGATCGCCGGCTCGCCGGAAACCGTCCGCCAGCGGATGGAAGACCTGATCAAGGGCCTGCACGTCGGCAACATCTTCTGCCTGATGCACGTGGGGAACATGCCGGCCGACAAGTGCATGTACTCGACCAAGCTCTTCGCCGAGAAGGTCATGCCCAAGCTGCGCAACATGTTCCCGGACTATGCGGACGACACCCGCTTCTGGGCGCATCCGCTCGACAAGCGGGTCACCTCGGGCCGCCTGCCCAAGGAGGCGCCCAGCGCCGCCGACCTCGCCAAGACCTACGCGTGACAGGGGGAGGACAGACCATGGAACTCAAGACCGTCCAGACCCACCACGTCCCGGTCCGCTATCTCGAAGGCGGCTCGGGCCCGGATCTCGTCTATCTGCACGGCGCGGGCGGAGTGACCGCCGAGGATCCGTTCCTCGCGGCCCTGGCCCAGAAGCACCACGTCTACGCCCCGCTGGTCCCCGGCTACGGCGACAGCGAGGAAGCGCCCGAAATTCGCGACATGCTGGATTTCACCCTCCACACCTGGGACGTGGTCGCGGCTCTCGGCCTCAAGGACCCGATCCTCGTCGGCCATTCGATGGGTGGGATGATCGCCGCGGAGATGGCCGCGGTTCAGCCCAACGACGTCTCGCGCCTGGCCCTGATCTGCCCGGCGGGCCTGTGGAACGACGATCATCCGATCGCCGATCTCTTCTCGCTGATGCCCTATGAGATGCCGGCCTATCTGTTCCACGACGCCGAGGCGGGCGCGAAGATCCTGACGGCGGGACGCGACGTCACCGATCCGAACTTCCTGCAGACCTATCTGGTGACCAATGCGCGCCAGCTCGGCATGGCGGGGCGCATCCTGTTCCCGATCCCGGAACGGGGCCTCAGCGAGCGGCTCTACCGGATCAAGGCCAAGACCGTGGTGGTCTGGGGCGACAGCGACCGCCTCGTGCCGCCCTTCTACGCCCACGGCTTCAAGAAGGGCATCGCCGGCGCCGAGCTGGTCTCGATCCCCGAGGCCGGCCACATGGTGATCCTGGAGAAACCCGCCCAGGTCGCCGAGGCGATCTCGAAGCTGGGGTGATCAGCATCCTCTCCCCCGCGCGGGGGAGAGGGCAGGGTGAGGGGGCTCCCACAGAGTGTCATCCCGGAAAGCCGCGCGAGCGGCTTGTCCGGGACCCATACGCGCGGGGCCTTCAGGATAGATCGGCGCCTATGGGTCCCGGTCTTCCCCTTCGGGGAAACCGGGATGACACCCTTTGGAGCGTCCTACTCGCCGCCCTCGATCTCGCCCATGGCGCTCTGGGCGTAGTTCTGTTCGCCCAGCGACTTGATCAGCGACAGCTGGGTCTCGAGGAAGTCGATGTGTTCCTCGGTGTCGGTCAGGATCTCGCGCACGATCTGGCGCGAGACGAAGTCGGCGCTCGCCTCGCAGGCCTTGATCGCCTCGATCTGGTCGGCGCGGCCGCCGACCTCGACCGCCAGGTCGGCGGTCATGCACTCGGACAGGGTCTCGCCGATCTTCAGCTTGTGCAGGTCCTGCAGGTTGGGCAGGCCGTCGAGGAACAGGATGCGCTTGATGAGCTTGTCGGCGTGCTTCATCTCGCCGATCGACTCTTCGTAGGTGATCTTGCCGAGCTTGTAGAAGCCCCAGTTCTCGTACATCCGCGCATGCAGGAAGTATTGGTTCACCGCGGTCAGCTCGTTGGTGAGGATCGCGTTCAGCAGCTTGATGATCGCCTTGTCGCCCTTCATGGCGGCCTCCTGTCGAATCCTGCGTTCGCGCGCAAACTCACGCCCTGGCCGGGGTGAGTCAAAGCCTATGTTTGCAAGTGATTCCGCGTCCCATTCTCAGGTCGCGGCGGCCGTCTACTCGGCGGCGTAGCGCAGGGCTTCGGCCGCGTCCTCGGCCATTTCCTTCATCTCGCAGACGCAGCGCGCGCATTGCGGCTTGGCTCCGCAGGCGCGGAAAATCTCTGCGGGACGGCGGGCGCCGTTCTCGATCGCCGCGCGAACCTCGCGCTCCCGGATCCCGTTGCAGTTGCAGACGTACAAGCTCGTCCTCCGTCGACCCTTGCTATGTAGCAGATGCGAACGCCGTTGCAACTCATTTGCAACTAGCACGCCACCTGGCCGCGCAAGGCCGCCCGTCACGCGCGACGGTTTGTCGCGACAACCAAGCTTTGCCGCGCGCGTTCTGGGGATGGAGAGTGCGAAGCCCGCAAAATGCGGATCGCCTGGTCGAGGTCTCGAGCGAGATGGACGCCCTGCTGCTGTCGCGACTGCAGTTCGCCTTCACGATCGCGTTCCACATCATCTTCCCGAGCTTCACGATCGGCCTGGCCAGTTACCTGGCGGTGCTCGAAGGCCTGTGGCTGATCACCCGCAACGCGGCCTTCAAGACCCTCTATCTCTTCTGGCTCAAGGTCTTCGCCATTTCCTTCGGCATGGGCGTCGTGACCGGGGTGGTGATGAGCTATGAGCTCGGGTCCAACTGGAGCGCGTTCTCGGCCGCCGCGGCGCCGGTGATCGGCCCGCTGCTGGCCTTCGAGGTCCTGACCGCCTTCTTCATGGAGGCGAGCTTCCTCGGCATCATGCTGTTCGGCTGGAAGAAGGTCGGGCCGGGCCTGCACTTCGTGGCCACCTGCCTGGTGGCGGTTGGAACCCTGATCTCGGCCTTCTGGATCGTCTCGGCCAACAGCTGGATGCAGCACCCGACCGGCTTCGGCCACACGACCTCGGGCGGACTGATCGCCACCGACTGGTGGGCGGTGATCTTCTCGCCGACCTTCCCGACCCGTTTCGCCCACATGGTGCTGGCCGCCTACCTGACCACCGCCCTGGTGGTGGGCGCGGCCTCGGCCTGGCGCCTGCTCCGCGATTCCGAGGAGCCCGAGGCGCGGATCGCGCTGCGCATGGCCATCGGCATGCTCGCCATCGTCGCCCCGCTTCAACTGGTGGCCGGCGACCTGTCGGGCAAGCTGCTCGACCGCGTCCAGCCGGCCAAGCTCGCCGCCATCGAGGGCTTCTGGGAGACCAAGGCGCGGCAGGATTTCCACATCGTCGCCTGGCCCGACCGCGCCATCGCCGCCAATCGCTGGGAACTGTCCGTGCCCGGCGTCGGCAGCCTGATCACCACCGGCCAGGTCGACGCTGTTGTCAAAGGTCTGCGCGATTTCAAGCCGCAGGATCGGCCGCCGGCCTTCCTGGTCTTCTGGGCCTTCCGGGTCATGGTCGGCCTGGGCGTGGCCATGATCGGCCTCGGCGCCTGGGGGGTGTGGCTGATCGCGCGCAACCGGCTGGATGGGGCGCGGCTGTTCCAGATGGCCTGCATCGCCATGGGGCCGGCGGGTTTCGTCTCGGTGATCTGCGGCTGGATCGTCGCCGAGGTGGGCCGCCAGCCCTACGTGATCTACGGCGTCCTGCGCACCGCCGACGCCGTCTCGCCGGTCGGGGCGGGCCAGGTCTCGGCCTCGCTGCTGGGCTTCCTCACCGTCTACGCCATCATCTTCAGCGTCGGCGTGCTCTACATCCTGCGCCTGATCGCCGAGGGCCCGGCGGCCGGCGCCGACGAGCCCGCGCCACCCATCCAGCGCGCCCCGGGTTCCGCCCTGGCCGCCGCGCCGGGAGATGCGCCATGAACCTCGACCTGCCGCTGATCTGGGCCGGGATCATCGCCGTCGCGGTCCTGCTCTATGTGCTGCTCGACGGCTTCGACCTCGGCGTCGGCATCCTCTTCCCCTTCGCGCGCAACCGCGCCGACCGCGACGTGATGATCGACACCATCGCCCCGGTTTGGGACGGCAACGAGACCTGGCTGGTCCTGGGCGGCGGCGGCCTGTTCGCGGCCTTTCCCAGGGCCTATGCGGCCCTGCTGCCGGCCCTCTACCTGCCGGTCATCCTGATGCTGCTGGCCCTGGTCCTGCGCGGCGTCGCCTTCGAGTTTCGCGCGCGGGGCCGGACGCGGGGCCGGCCGTTCTGGACCGCCATGTTCGCCGGCGGCTCGCTGGTCGCCACCTTCGCCCAGGGCCTGGTGCTCGGCGGCTTCATCCAGGGGATCGCGCTGAAGGACGGCGTCTTCGCCGGCGGTCCGTTCGACTGGCTGACGCCCTATTCGCTGCTGGTGGCGCTGGGCCTCGTCTGCGGCTACGCCCTGCTGGGCGCCACCTGGCTGGTCTGGCGCACCGAGACCGAGCTGCACGGCGACGCCCGCCGCTGGGCTTGGGCCACCGCCACCGGCGTCGCGGCCCTGTTGGCGGCGGTCAGCCTGGCGACCCTCTTCGTCCACGGCCGCATCGCCGAGCGCTGGGGCTTCGGGGCCGGCGGCTTCGATCTCGCCAGCTTCGCGCCGCTCGCCCCGATCCCGCTGCTGGGCCTCGCGGGCCTGGCGGGGGTTGGGCTTGGTCTGCGCCGCGGCTCGCACGGATGGCCCTTCGTCGGCGCCCTGATGGTCTTCGTCTCCGGCTATGCGGGTCTCGCGGCCGGCTTCACGCCGCAGATCGTTCCCTACGCCATGGACTTCCGCCAGGCCGCCAACCAGGACAACGCGCTCGGCCTCATGCTGGCCGGCGTCGCCGTCATCCTGCCGATGATCCTGGGCTACACCGCCTGGGTCTATTGGCTGTTCCGCGGCAAGGTGACGCCCGATGCGGGATATCATTGAGCCCCCGCCCGAGCCTGGCGCGCCTCTGCCGCCGCTTTGGAAGCGGCTTCTCTGGTTCGTCGGCCTGGCGGTTCTCGGAACCCTCGCCACCGCCGCCGTCGCCTACGTCCTGAAGGCCCTGCTTCCGCCCCACTGACAGGTGGGCTAGAGCGGGGCGATGTCCGCGCCCGCCTGCCGCCTCTACCTGATCACCCCGCCGCGCCTCGACGACCTGGCGGGCTTCGGCCACGCCCTGGCCCAGGCGCTGGACGCGGGCGACGTCGCCTGTCTGCAGATCCGCCTGAAGGACGCGCCCGACGACATCGTCGCCGCCGCCGTCGACGCGCTCTCGCCCATCGCCCAGGCGCGCGACGTGGCCGTGATCCTCAACGACCGCCCGGACCTCGCCGCCCGCCTCGGCTGCGACGGCGTCCATGTCGGCCAGTCCGACGCCCCCTATGCCGAGGCCCGCCGGCTGATGGGCAAGGACGCCATCGTCGGCGTCACCTGCCACGACAGCCGCCACCTGGCCATGGAGGCGGCCGAGGCCGGCGCGGACTATGTCGCCTTCGGGGCCTTCTTCCCCACCACCACCAAGGACGCGCCGACCCGCGCCGACCCCGAGATCCTCGGCATCTGGCAGGAGACCATGGAGATCCCCTGCGTCGCCATCGGCGGGATCACGGCCGACAACGCCGCCGGCCTCGCCGCCGCCGGCGCCGACTTCCTGGCGGTCTCGGCGGGCGTCTGGAGCCATCCCGACGGCCCCGCCGCCGCCGTCCGCGCGCTCGGCGCCGCCATCGCCCAGGGCCTCGCCCAGCGCCCGTCCTTGCCTTGAGCGGCCCGTCCCACTAGGTTCCGCGCCCTCATGTCGACCCAGACCGCCCTCCTGAAAGTCATGTCCGACGCCGCCCGCAAGGCCGCGCGCGGGCTGAACCGCGACTTCGGCGAACTCGCCGAGCTGCAGGTCTCCAAGAAGGGCGCGGCCGATTTCGTCTCCGCCGCCGACCTCAAGGCCGAGCAGACCATCTTCGAAGCGCTCGAGAAGGCCCGCCCCGGCTACGGCTTCCTCGGCGAGGAGCGCGGCCTGATCGAGGGCACCGACAAGACCCACACCTGGATCGTCGACCCGCTGGACGGCACCACCAACTTCCTGCACGCCATCCCGCACTTCGCGATCAACATCGCCCTCCAGCGCGAGGGCGTGGTGGTGGCCGCGGTCACCTACAATCCGATCACCAACGAGCTGTTTTGGGCCGAGAAGGGCAAGGGCTGCTTCGTCAACGACAAGCGCCTGCGCGTCGCCGCCCGCCAGCGGCTGGACGAGGCGGTGTTCGCCACCGGCATCCCGTTCCTGGGCCACGGCCAGCACGCCAAGTTCCTCAAGGAGCTGCACCAGATCAGCCAGCGCGTCGCCGGCGTCCGCCGCTTCGGCGCCGCGGCGCTCGACCTGGCCTTCGTCGCCGCCGGCCGCTTCGACGGCTTCTGGGAGCGCGACCTGGGCGCCTGGGACCTGGCGGCCGGGACCCTGCTGGTCACCGAGGCCGGCGGCAAGATCACCACCGCCGAGGGCGGCGACGACGTCCTGGGCTCGGGCTCGATCTGCGCCGCCAATCTCGACCTGCACCCGCTGCTGCTGGAGCGCCTCAAGGCGGCCGCCTGACCCTAAAAGGCTCCCATTCAAAGTTTGGAGCGTGTCGGTCGCCGAAACCGCACACACTTTCGGCTGACACGCTCCCGCGTCGAAGCTTGACGAGACCGTCACAGGGCGCGGCTAGATCGGGGGCATGAGCCTCACCCGACGCACCCTCGCCGCCGCCCTCCCGGCTGCGGCCTTCGCCGCCACCGCCGCCCACGCCATGACCAAGCTCGGCCAGCCCAAGCGCCCCATCGTCATCGCCCACCGCGGCGCAAGCGGCCTGCGCCCGGAACATACCGAGAGCGCCTACCGCCTGGCCGTCGCCCAGGGCGCGGACTTCATCGAGCCGGACCTCTGCCTGACCAAGGACGGGGCCATGGTGATCCGCCACGAGAACGAGGTCGGCGGCACGACCGACGTGGCCTCGCCCCCGGAATCCGACGCCCGCAAGACCACCAAGGTCAGCGGCGGCGAGACGATCGAGGGGTGATTCACCGAGGGCTTCACCCTCGCCGAGATCAAGACCCTGCGCGCCCGCGAGCGCCTGCCGAAGCTGCGCCCCGAGAGCGCGAAGTTCGACGGCAGGGACCCGATCCTCACCTTCGATGAGATCGTCGCGATCGCCAAGGACGAGACCCGGCGCACCGGCCGCCCGATCGGCGTCTATCCGGAGATGAAGCACCCCAGCTACTTCGCCTCCATCGGCATGCCCTTCGAGGCCCGCCTGGCCGCCGCGCTGAAGACCCACGGCCTCGACAGCCGCACCGCCCCGGTCTTCGTCCAGTGCTTCGAGGCCGGCCCCCTGAGGACCATCCGCGGCCTGACCCGCGCCCCGCTGATCCAGCTCGTCTCCTCCGCCGGCGGCCCGGCCGACAAGGCGGGCGTGAACTACCGCGACATGACCAGCGCCTCGGGCATGAAGACCATCGCCACCTATGCCGACGGCGTCGGCCCCGAATGGATCATGGTGGTCCCGATCGTCGACGGCGGCCTCGGCCCCGCCAGCCCGTTCGTCCATGACGCCCACGCCGCCGGCCTCGCCGTCCATCCCTGGAC
>CAMFHW010000096.1 GCA_945952175.1 uncultured Phenylobacterium sp.
GTATGTCGGTCCTCACCGCGGCCCACGCGGCCTCGCAGAGCAGGCGGCGGTCTTCGTCGCTGGCGAGGATCGCGCCGGCGCCGCGGCGGAGATAGACGTAGGCGGGGCCGAGAATCAGGGCGCGGGCCACCGCCCACGGGATATCGCGGACCTCGCCACGCGCGACGTGGGCGCGGTAGGCCTGGGCGCTGAGGATCGGGCTATCGCCGATCTCGCCAGCGCCCGCGAGCCGGTTCTCCAGAAAGCGCATGTCGTCCATGAACCGGAACAGGTCCGGCCGGGCGAGGCCCCAGTCGATCAGCCCTTCGACGGACGCGCGGATCGCGCCCTGCGCGCCCTTGGCGGCCCGACGGGCCCGGAGCTCCGCGGCCTCCGCCCAGCCCTCGGCAGCCTCCAGGAACAGGGTGCCGGCGATCGCCTCCTTGCCCTTGAACGCGTGATAGATGCTGCCCGTGCTGGCGCCGCTATAGGCGCGGACATCCTCGATCCGCGTCGCGCCATAGCCCTTCTTCAGGAACACCTGCAGGGCCGCGTCGAGGATCTGGCGGCGGCGATCGATCACGGGAATCTCCACTAGAATACTATTCTAGTGGAGCGCGCGAAGATGCGAACGACGGGTTCGGATTCATCCACGGAATGATGCCTAGAATATTATTCTAGTAGAGGCGAAGCGCGCCTATCCGCCAGATATTGCTTGGCTTTCGAAGGAGTCAGATGGCCTTGGCGTAGGCGTCGAGCCCGGCGCGCAGGTCGGCGATCAGGTCGTTCGGGTCTTCCAGCCCGATATGCAGGCGCATCAGCGGGCCGCCATAGTCGGGGTGGAACTTGCGGGTTTTGAGCTGGTGGTCGCAGGAGATGGCCAGGCTCTCGAACCCGCCCCAGGAGAAGCCCAGGCCGAACAGCTTGAGCTGGTCCAGAAAGGCGTCGACCGCGGCCTCCGGGGCGGGCCGCAGAACGAAGCCGAACAGGCCGCAGGCGCCGGTATAGTCGCGGGCCCACAGCGCGTGGTCCGGAGCACCCGGCAGGGCGGGGTGCAGAACCTCGGCGACCTCGGGCTGGCCGCGTAGCCAGGCGGCGACGGCCAGACCGCTCTCGCCATGGCGACCGAGGCGGGTGGGCAGGGTCCGCAGGCCCCGCAGCATCTGGTAGGCGTCTTCCGGCGAGACCGCCCAGCCGAGATGCAGGACCCCGTCGCAGAGCTGGCGGGCGAGGCGGGTGGAGGCGGCCGCGGCCGAACCCATGAAGACGTCCGAGTGGCCGCCGACATATTTGGTGAGCGCCTGGACGGCGATGTCGACGCCGTGGTCGAGCGGCTTGATCAGGTAGCCGGCGCCCCAGGTGTTGTCGGCCAGGGTCAGGATGCCACGCGCCTTGGCGAGCGCCGCGATGGCGGCGATGTCCTGCATCTCGAAGCTGAGCGAGCCCGGGCTTTCCAGAACGATGAGCTTCACGGCCTCGTTCGCGCCGCCGACCAGGTCTTCCGGGGACTGACGGGGGTCGTAATAGCGGGTGGTGACGCCGAAGCGCTTCAGGACGTGGTCGCAGAAGCGGCGGGTCGGCTTGTAGATGGTGTCGACGACCAGCACCTCGTCGCCGGCGCGCAGGACGGCCAGCATGGCGCCGGAGAGCGCCGCGACGCCGGAGGGATAGAGCTCGACGCCCTTGGCGTTCTCCAGCTCGCAGAGCGCCGCCTTCAACGCATCGTGCGCGGCCAGGCCCTGGCGGCCATAGGTGATGAAGGCGTCGTCGTCATAGAGCGAGGCCGCGTTGGGCAGCAGCACCGTCGAGCCCTTCTGGATCGGCGGGCCCACGGTCTTGGCGGGGGGCTTGCCGGTCGAAGACTTCAGGCCGGAACGGATCAGACGGGTTTCTTCGGCCATGGACGCGTGCGGTGGAGGCAAGGGGGCGCAAGCGGCGCCTGTTGCACTTAGACCTCGCCCGCGGCGCGGATCAAGGCGTGGCTAGAGCGGAGCGCGCATGGCGCAGCGGTTGCGCAGGCCGCGCGACGCCTCGGTCTCGAGAATCTTGGCGAGCCGCTTGGGCGGGGCGGGCAGGATCGCGAAGCCGAGGCTTTCGTAGAAAGGCGCATTGAACGGCACGTCGACGAAGGTGGTGAGCGTCAGGCCCTTGCAGCCGAGCCGGATGGCGCGCTCGCGGGCGGCGGCCATCAGCGCGCGGCCTATGCCCTTGCCCTGGTGCTCATGGCGAACGTCGAGGGACCAGACATGCAGGTCGCCGGCCTTGACGCTGGCGTCGACGAAGCCGGCGAGATGGCCATCGACCTCGGCCACGAAGACGTTCCCGGCCGCGACGCGAGGCGGATAGAGCTCTTCCGGGGTGTCCTCGTCATCGGCGACCCAGGCATGGGCGGTGGCGCGAAAGGCTTCGCCGGCCGAGCGTTCGATGCGGGGCAGTTCGGGAATGTCGTCCGACGTCGCGAGGCGGATGACGATCATGGACCGGTGACGATCGGGACGTCGGCCAGGCCGCCCCACTCGGTCCAGGAGCCGTCATAGACCGCCGCGCGATCGCGGCCGAGGCGGGCGAGCGCCAGGGCGACGACGGAGGCGGTGACGCCGGAGCCGCAGCTGGTGACGATCGGCTGGTCGAGGTCGACACGGGCGGCGTCGAAGATCGGGGTGAGATCGGCGGCCGGCTTCATGCGGCCGTCGGGGTTCAGCAGGCTTTCGAACGGAACGTTGAGCGCGCCCGGCATGTGGCCCGAGCGCAGGCCGGCGCGGGGCTCGGGCGCCTCGCCGCGGAAGCGGGCCGCGCCGCGGGCGTCGACCACCTGGGCCGAGGTTCCGCCGACCAGGCCGCGCATGTCGGCGAGGCTGCGGACCAACGCAGCGTCGAACGCCGGCGTCACCGTCGCAGCGGCCGGCTGGGGCTCGCCGCTTTCGAGAGGCCGGCCTTCCGCCCGCCAGGCCTTCAGGCCGCCGTCGAGGACGAAGACCTTGGGGTAGCCCATCACGCGCAGGGTCCACCAGACGCGGGCCGAGGCGCGGACGCCGAAGGTGTCGTAGACGACGATGGTCGCCTCGCGGGCCAGGCCGAGCGCGCCGGCGGCCTCGGCGAACGCCTCCGGGGTCGGCAGCATGTGCGGCAGGTCGACGGTGCGGTCGGCGATCGCGTCGATGTCGAAGAAGACCGCGCCCGGGATGTGGGCCTCGACGAATTCCACCTGCCCGGAGCGGCCCTCGGCCGGCATCCACCAGCTGGCGTCGACGATGCGCAGGTCGGCGTCGCCGAGATGGTCGGCCAGCCAGGCGGTGGAGACGAGCGGATCGGTCATGATGCGGGCCGGGGTCAGATCCAGGGCGGAACGGGCAGGCCGCGTTCGGCGAGGAAGGCGGGGTTGAAGATCTTGCTCTGGTAGCGCGCCCCCTGGTCGCAGAGCACCGTCACGATGGTGTGGCCGGGGCCAAGATCCTTGGCCATGCGGATGGCGCCAGCGACATTGATGCCTGTCGAGCCACCCATCACCAGGCCCTCGTGCTGGGCGAGCTCGATGATGGCCTCCATCATCTCGGTGTCGGAGACGCGGTAGGGGTTGTCGATCGTCAGGCCTTCCAGATTGGCCGTGATCCGGCCCTGGCCGATGCCCTCGCTGATCGAATTGCCCTCGGCCTTGAGTTCGCCGGTCGCGTAGTAGCTGTAGAGCGCCGCGCCGTGAGGGTCGGCGAGGCCGATCTTCACCGCCGGATTTCGCTCGCGCAGGGCTTCGGCGACGCCGGCCAGGGTGCCGCCCGACCCCACGGCGCTGATGAAGCCGTCGACCTTGCCGTCCGTCTGGGCCCAGATCTCGGGGCCCGTGGTCTCGATGTGGGCCTGGCGGTTGGCGACGATGTCGCAGTGGTTGGCCCAGCTCGCGCCGGCCGGCGCCTTGGCGTTGCTGTCCTCGGCCAGGCGGCCGGAATAGCGGACATAGTTGTCGGGATTGGAGTAGGGCACCGCGTCCACCTCGACCAGCTCGGCGCCGAGCAGGCGGATCGCGTCCTTCTTCTCCTGGCTCTGGGTGCGGGGGATGACGATGGTGGTCTTGTAGCCCAGCGCGCCGCCGACCATGGCCAGGCCGATGCCGGTATTGCCGGCCGTGCCTTCGACGATGCGGCCGCCCGGACGCAGCAGGCCCCGTCGTTCGGCGTCGCGGACGATGTAGAGGGCGGCGCGGTCCTTGACCGAGGCGCCCGGGTTCATGAACTCGGCCTTGCCGAGGATCTCGCAGCCGGTCGCCGCGCTCGCGCGGTTGAGGCGGATCAGCGGCGTGTTTCCGATGGCGTCGAGGACGCTGGGTGCGACGGTCATGGCCCGCTACTTAGGGGGCGGAACGCGGCTCGGCCAGAGGAAGCTCAAGCTTCACAGGCTTCGATTAAATCGGAGGCCCGACCCAGATTCCCTGCGACGGCTCAGGCCTTGGCCAGGCCGAGCTGGACGACATTGGTCCGCTCGGTGCGGAAGCCGGCCTCGCAGTAGCTGAGATAGAACTCCCAGAGCCGGCGGAAGCGCAGGTCGAAGCCGAGGGGTTCGATCTGCGGCCAGGCGGCCTGGAAGGCTCGTTTCCACGCGGCGAGCGTGTCCGCATAGTCGAAGCCGAAGCGGGAGATGCCGGTCCAGGAGAGACCCGCGGCGTCGGTGACCGCCTTGAGCGGCGTCTCAGCCGCCAGCATGCCACCCGGGAAGATGTACTTCTGGATGAAATCGGCGCGGCGGCGATAGCCGTCGAACAGCTCGTCGCGGATGGTGATGATCTGCAGGCCGGCGCGGCCGCCGGGCTTCAGCACCTGGGCGATCTTCTCGAAATAGGCCGGCCAGTAGCGCTCGCCGACCGCCTCGAACATCTCGATGGAGGCGACGCGATCGAACTGGCCCTCGATGTCGCGATAGTCGATCAGGCGGACGTCGACCCGGCCGGAGAGACCTTGGCGGGCCATGCGCTCGCGAGCGAAATCGAACTGTTCCTGGGAGATGGTGATCGCGGTGACCTTCGCGCCGATCTCGCGGGCGGCGTATTCGGCGAACCCGCCCCAGCCGCAGCCGATCTCCAGCACGTGATGGCCGGCGCGCAGGTCCATGGCCTGGGCGAGGGTGCGGTACTTGTTGGCCTGGGCGGCTTCCAGCGACTGGCCCGGCTGCCGATAACGGGCGGCCGAGTAGGTCATGCTGGGGTCCAGCCAGCGTGAATAGAAGGCGTTGCCCAGGTCGTAGTGGGCGTGGATGTTCTTCCGCGAGCCGCGCCGCGTGTTTCGGTTGAGCGCGTGGCCGAAGAAGCTGAGCGCCCCGATCAGCGGATTGCCCTCAGTCACCCGCGACAGGTTCTGGAAGTTCAGGGCGAAGATCGACAGCACGGCGGTTAGGTCGGGCGTGTCCCACTCGCCAGCCATGTAGGCCTCGGCAAAGCCGATATCGCCCTTGGTCAGGGCGCGGCGGATGAAGCGGAAGTCGCGCACCTCGATGCGGGCGGTCGGCCCGGGCGCCTCGCCCTGGATGCGCAGGCAGCGGCCGGAAGGCAGGGCGAAGGTCAGGTCGCCCGCCATCCAGTTCAGCACCATCAGCCGGGCTGCGGCGCGAAAGGTCGGCGGGGCGCCGGCGAGCGCGGGCAGCCGGCGGAAGGCGCGGGGCGAGCGCGCGAGATCGAACAGAGAGGGTTCGTTCGCCAGGGTCATCAGGGTCCCCTTCGAGTGAACACAAGCCTCAGATCGGGACCGATCGGGCCGCGGACAAGCCCGCCCTCACTGTACGCAGGCGCCACGGCCAAGGATGCGCCGCGATTCCGACTTGTGATCGCAAGGCGCGCGCGCCACTTAGGCCCATCTCCGCAACCATCCCGGAATCCGTCATGGCCGTCCTGACCCTCGACAAATGGAATATCTCCATCGGCCAGGGGCAGCCCCTGGTCGTGATCGCCGGGCTGAACGTGCTGGAAGACCTGGAACTGGCGCGGCAGGCGGCCAATCACCTGAAGCGGATCACGACCGAGCTCGGCCTGCCGTTCGTGTTCAAGGCCAGCTTCGACAAGGCCAACCGATCCTCGATCCACAGCTATCGTGGCCCGGGCCTGGAGAAGGGCCTGGAGATGCTGCGCACGATCAAGGCCGAGTTCGACGTGCCGATTTGCACCGACCTGCACACCGAAGACCAGGCCGAGCCCGTCGCGGCGGTGGCCGACCTCGTCCAGATCCCCGCCTTCCTCTGCCGCCAGACCGACCTCGTCATCGCCACGGCCAAGGCGACCCAGGCCGCGGGCGGCCTGCTGCACGTCAAGAAGGGCCAGTTCCTGGCGCCCTGGGACTGCCGCAACATCCTCGACAAGATCCACGAGGCCATCGAGGAACACCGCGTGATCCTGTGCGAGCGCGGGGTCTCGTTCGGCTACAACAATCTGGTGGTCGACATGCTGGGGATCGAGGAGATGCAGGCCCTGGGCGCGCCGGTGACCATCGACGCCACCCACGCGGTGCAGCTGCCCGGCGCCAATCCGAAGTCCAACGGCGCTTCCACGGGCGGGCGGCGCTCCGGTGTGCCGATCCTGGCCAAGGCGGCGGTGGCGGCCGGTGCGGACGGGGTGTTCCTGGAGTTCCACCGCGATCCGGAGCGAGCCCTGTGCGACGGGCCGAGCTGCCTGCCGCTGGACGGCGCCGAGGCGCTGCTGCGCACGCTCAAGGCCATCCACGCGGTGCGGGGTTGACCGGCGCCGCGGGCGGTCGCAGAGGCTGAGCGCATGGATCTTTCGAGCCTGCAGCACCTGCTGGAATCCCTGGACGGCGTGCGTGTCGTCTGTGTCGGCGACATCATGGTCGACCGCTTCGTCTATGGGGACGTGACCCGGGTCTCGGCCGAGGCCCCGATCCCGGTGCTGGCGCGCTCGCGCGAGCTGGTCATGCTGGGCGCCTCGGGCAATGTGGCGCGCAATGTCGCGACGCTGGGCGGCGACGTCGCCCTGATCGGGCTGGTGGGCGACGATCCCGAGGGGCATGGCTGCCTGCGCCTGATCGGCGAGGAACGAGGCATCGAGGGCTTCCTGGTCACCGACCCGTCGCGTCCGACGACGCTGAAGACGCGGTTCGTTTCCGGCGGCCAGCAATTGCTGCGGGTCGACCTCGAGGTGGCCCGCGAGGCCGAAGGCGAGGTGGACAGCCGCCTGGTGCGCACGGTGCGCGACATCGCCCAGGGCGCCGGCGTGATCGTGATCTCGGACTATGGGAAGGGCGTCGTCACCGACGGGGTGATCGCGGCGTGCCGCGAGGCGGCCGCGGTCGTGATCGTCGACTCCAAGGCCCGCCATTTCGGCCGCTACGGACCGGTCGACATCATCAAGCCGAACGCCGCCGAACTGGCTCACGCCACCGGCATGCCGACCTCGACCAATGACGAGATCGCCGCGGCGCTGGAGCACGCGCTTTCGCTCTGCGAGGCCAAGGCGATCCTGGCGACCCGGGCGGCCAAGGGTATTTCGCTCGCCGTGCGCGGCGAGCCGGTGCGACATTTCCCGGGCGTTCCGCGGGAAGTGTTCGACGCGTCGGGCGCCGGGGACACCACCATCGCGGCCCTGGGTCTGGCGCTGGCCGCCAAGGCGTCGATCGAGGACGCGATCCAGTTCTCGATGCTCGCCTCGGGCGTGGCGGTCGGGAAGATCGGCACCGCGACGGTGACGCCGGACGAGATGATCGAGGCGGCGCTCACCGCCCATGTGGCCTCGGCCGAGACCAAGATCGCCACCCCGGCGCGGATGGTCGAGGAGGTGGCGCGCTGGCGGGCCAAGGGCCTGCGGGTCGGTTTCACCAACGGGTGCTTCGACATCCTGCACAAGGGCCACGTGGCCTATCTGAACCAGGCGCGCAGCTGGTGCGACCGGCTGATCGTGGGCCTGAACTCCGACGCCTCGGTGCGGCGGCTGAAGGGCGAGGGGCGGCCGGTCAACGACCTGGAAGGCCGCGCCCTGGTCCTGGCGGGCCTGGCCTGCGTCGACTTGGTGGCGCCGTTCGACGAGGATACCCCGCTGAAGCTGATCGAGGCCGCCCGGCCTGACGTGCTGATCAAGGGCGCGGACTATTCGGAAGACCAGGTGGTCGGCGGGCCTGAGGTGAAGTCCTGGGGCGGCGAGGTGCGGCTGGCGGAGATCGTCGAGGGCTATTCGACCACGGCGGCGATCGCCCGAATGACGGAAGGCCAGACCTGACGATGGAAGGAATGAGCGGATGACTCGCAGGATCATCTTCGTGACCGGCGGGGCCGGCTTCATCGGCTCGAACATCGTCGCCAAGCTGGCGGAGGACAAGGCGCTGGACCTGGTGGTCTGCGACACCTTGCATGAGGCCGAGCTCGGCAAGTGGCGCAATATCGCCAAGCACCCGGTCGGCGACTTCGTGGCGCCCCACGACATGTTCGATTGGCTGGAGAAACGCTGGCGCGACGTCGAGCTGGTGGTCCACATGGGCGCGATCTCGTCCACGACCGAGCCCGACGCCGACAAGATCATTCACACCAATTTCGGCCTGAGCCGCGACCTGTACCGCTGGTGCGCGGACCGCCAGCGGCGGTTCATCTACGCCTCGTCGGCGGCGACCTATGGCGACGGCGGTCTGGGCTTCGAGGACCGGGACGACCTCGACTCGCTGGCCGCGCTTCGGCCGCTGAACACCTATGGCTGGTCCAAGGCCCTGTTCGACCTGTTCGCGGCGCGCCAGGCGGCGCGGGACTATGCGCCGCCCCAGTGGGTGGGGCTGAAGTTCTTCAACGTCTACGCGCCGAACGAGGAGCATAAGCACTCGATTAAGTCGGTCGCCTCGCAGATCTGGCCCAAGGTCCGCGAAGGCCACACGGTGCAGCTCTTCAAGTCCTATCGCGAGGGCGTGGCGGACGGCGGCCAGGAGCGGGACTTCGTCTATGTGCGCGACGTCGCCGATGTGGTCGCCTGGCTGCACAAGTCCGAGAGCGTGAGTGGGGTCTACAATCTCGGCTCCGGCAAGGCGCGGACGTTCGAGGACATGGCCAAGGCGGTGTTCGCCGCCGCCGGCCGTCCCGCCAGCATCGAATACACCCCGATGCCGCCGGCGATCCGCGACAAGTACCAATACTTCACGCAGGCCCACATGGAGCGGCTGGTGGTGGCCGGGTACAACCAGCCGTTCACGAGCCTGGAGGACGGCATAGACGACTATGTGAGGTCCTATCTCGCCGCGCCGGACCCCTACCGCTAAGGCGCGAGGGGAGGATAGTCTGGCGTCCATGGTGGAGCAGTCTTCCCGGCGCTGGATCGTCCTTCTTCTGGCGGGGCTCGTGGTGATGCTCGGCGCCGCGGCCGTCGTGTGGCGCGACGACATCCTGCGCGCGGCGCTGGATCCCAAGGAGCCGTTCCAGGTTTACCGGCCGCCGCCGGCCCCCGACTATGGCAGCCGCAACGCCTGGGCCCTGATGCCCGCTGACCCCGCGACGCCCAAGGCCGACGAGCCGGCCGCCGACGTGTTCTTCATCTCGGGCACGACCTTCGACGGCGGCCGCCATTGGAACGCGCCGATCGACGACGCCTCGTCGGACCGCTTCTTCCGCCGGACCTTGGCGCCGAACTATGCCGGACCGTTCGTGCGGGTGGGCCGGATCTTCGCGCCGCGCTACCGCCAGGCCAGTCTCTACACCTTCACGACGCTGCGCGAGGACGCCCGCGACGCGCGCAAGTTCGCCTATGGCGACGTGGCCGAGGCCTTCCGACGCTATGTGCGGGACGACAATCTGGGCCGGCCGTTCTTCATCGTCGGGGTGGAGCAGGGGGGCACCATGGCCGCCCGGCTGCTGGCCGAGGAGATCGACACCAATCCGGAGCTGCGCGAGCGGCTGGCCGGCGCCTATATGATCGAGGCCGTGACGCCGGCCGACGCCCCACCGATCACGCCCTGCCGCCGCCGCGACGAGGCCGGGTGCCTGGCGGCCTGGGCTTCGGCCTTCGAGGGCGACCTCGGCGCGGCCCAGGACATCCAGAACCGATCGCTGGTCTGGGCGCAGGGCGGAGATCTCGAAAACCTCAATGGCCGCAAGCCCTTGTGCTTCAATCCTCTGCTGGGCGGGACCACGAACTCGCCGGCGCCCGCCAAGTTGAACCTGGGCGCCACCAACGCCACCGGCCTGGAGTGGGGCGCAAGGCCGGCCTTCCTGACGCGTCAGGTCTCGGCGATGTGCCGCGACGGTGTGCTGCGGGTGTCGCGGCCGAAATCGAACCTGTTCCGGCCGTCGGGATCCTGGGCCGATCGGCAGAAGGTGGCGGCCTACAACCTGTTCTATGCCGACATCGAGGCCGACGCGAAGGCGCGCCTGGCGGCCTGGCAGGCTAGCCCGCATCCTTCAATGGCGAACCCGGACGCCAGTCGAACAGCTCCTGCAGCACCCTGAGCGCCGCGCCGCGCGGGGTCTTCAGCTCGGGATCGCGGGCCAGGATCAGGCGCGCGTCGTCGCCGGCGGCCAGGAACAGGTCCTTGTGGGCGATTGGGTCGGCGAAGACATAGGCCGGGAAGCCGGACTGCTTGAGGCCCAGCGCGTCGCCGCCGCCCCGCAGTTCGAGATCGGTCTCCGCGATCTGGAAGCCGTCGTCGGTGCGGCGCAGGACGTCGAGGCGGCGCTGGGCCGTCTCCGAAAGTGGCGGGTCGTAGAGCAGGACGCAGGAGCTC
>CAMFHW010000097.1 GCA_945952175.1 uncultured Phenylobacterium sp.
GGGGAGGACCTGAGCGTCAGCCGAGCCAGCCGCGGACCTCATGCAGGTCCGCGGCGATCCGGACGCAGAGGTCGTGCATCTCCGCCGTCGGCTCCAGCATGTCCGGCACCATGACCGTCATCATTCCGGCCGCCGCCGCCGCGCGGACGCCGTTGTGGCTGTCCTCCAGGGCCAGGCATTCGTCGGGCGCGACGCCGAGGCGCTCGGCGGCCAGGAGGTAGGGGTCCGGATTGGGCTTCGGCCGCGCATAGTCGCCGTGGGCGAGGATCGCGTCGAAGCGGCCCAGCAGGCCGTGGTGGCCGAGATGGCGGTCGACGTCGGCGCGCCGCGAGGAGGTGGCGATCGCCCGCGGCAGGCCCAGGCCATCGAGCGCCTCCAGGATCTCCAGCACCCCGGCCTTCAGCGCCACCTCCGCCTCGGTGAGCTGGTGGAAGTGGTGGCGCGTGCCCTCCAGGAACCCGTCGCTGTCGAAGCCGGCGCCGAAGTGCTCCAGCACCTGGCGCTGGTTGTCGGCCCAGGTCAGGCCGATCATGCGCAGATAGAGCTCGCGCGGCATCTCGCGGCCCATGTCGGTGGCCGCCGCGCGCATGGCGGTGAAATAGAGGGCTTCGCTGTCGATCAGGAGGCCGTCCATGTCGAACACGACGGCCTTGGGTGCGCGGGGCAGGCTCATGGCCGCGACCTAGCGCGGTTCGCCGCAAAAGCTGAAATCAAGCCTGGCTTCAGTCCGTAACGAACTCGTCGGCCCGATAGCCCTGGAAGTAGAGGGCGGCGGTCAGGTCGGCATGGTCGATCTTGGCGTCGGCTTCGGCGGCGACGATCGGCTTGGCGCGATAGGCCAGGCCCAGGCCCGCGGCGCCGATCATGGCCAGGTCGTTGGCGCCGTCGCCGATGGCCAGGGTCTCGGCGAGCTCGATACCGAGCCGCCCCGCCTCGCCCTCCAGGGCGGCGAGCTTGGCCTCGCGGCCGAGGATCGGATCGCCGACCGTGCCGTCGAGGGCGCCGTTCGCTTCGCCGAGCGTATTGGCGCGGTCCTCGTGGAAGCCGGCGGCCTGGGCCACCCGCGAGGTGAAAAAGGTGAAGCCGCCGCTGACCAGCAGGCAGCGGGCGCCGTGGGCCGCCATGGTGCGCACGAAGGTCCGCGCGCCAGGATTGAGCCGGACCCGCTGGTCGTAGCAGGCCTGGAGGTCGGCGGCCGGCAGGCCCTTCAGCATGGCGACCCGTTCGCGCAGCGCGCTCTCGAACACCAGCTCGCCGCGCATGGCGCGTTCGGTGATGGCGGAGACCTCAGCCTTCTTGCCGGCGAAGTCGGCCAGTTCGTCGAGGCACTCCACATTGATGATCGTCGAGTCCATGTCGGCGATCAGCAGCCTCTTGCGCCGGCCGTCCCAGGGCTGGACGCAGTGGTCGACGCCGGCGTCGGCCAGGGCCTCGCGGGCGGCGGCGCGGACCGCGGCGAGGTCCGGCCCCTCAACCAGCAGGTCGGTGGCGGCGGGCCCCAGCGGGCGGGGCTCCTTGACGCGGGCCCGCGCGGCTGCGAGCGCTGGGACGATCCGGCCGAGGGCGGCCTGGACGAGGTCGGCGTCGGGACCGACGAGGGTGAGAGCGATCTGCATGGCGCCCCGCATCTGGCTGATCGCCGGACCCACGGCAAGCGGCAAGTCGGCGCTGGCGCTGCGGCTGGCCCGGACGGTGGACGGGGAGATCGTCGGCGCCGACGCCCTGCAGCTCTATCGCGACATTCCGATCCTCAGCGCCGCGGCGTCGGACGAGGAACGGGCCGAGGTTCCGCATCACCTGGTCGGCGTGGTCGACGCGGCCGAGGGCTGGTCGGTCGGGACCTGGCTGCGGGCGGCGACCGACGTGCTGGCCGGCATCGCCGAGCGTGGCAAGGATGCGGTGGTGGTCGGCGGCACGGGGCTCTATTTCCGGGCGCTGACCCATGGCCTGGCCGACGTGCCGGAGGTGACCGCGGCGCAGCGGGACGAGGCGGCCCGGGACATAGATATTGTAGGCGATCAGGTGGGTTTGGCGCGGCTGGCGGAGGTGGATCCGGCGGCGGCGGGGCGGATCTCGCCGGGCGACCGGCAGCGGCTGGTGCGGGCCTGGGCGGTGTGGCGGACGACGGGAAAGTCACTTACCGACTGGCAGTCGATTAGCATCGGCGCGCTCCCCGAGGGAAGCTGGACCGCCTGCGCGCTGAACCCGCCGCGAGACGCGCTCTACGCCCGCTGCGACGCGCGGCTGGCGGCGATGGTGCAGGCCGGCGCCCTGGCCGAGGTGAAGGCCCTGATGGACCGTGACCTCTCCCCTGCCCTGCCCGCGCTCAAGGCCGTCGGCTATCGCGAGTTCGCCGCCCATCTGCGGGGCGAGCTGACCCTCCCCGAAGCCCTGGAGGCCGCCCAGCGCGAAACCCGTCGCTACGCCAAGCGCCAGACCACCTGGATGCGCGGCCAGATGGCCGACTGGCCCCGCATCGACGCCGTCGCCGCCGACGACCAATGGAGGCAGTTTCTTGCGCTGAACCCCGGCTTGACGGCCTGACGGGGGCATGGCATGACCCCCGCCTGTTCTTTCGGAGCAAGCCATTGCGCCAGATTCTTGTACTCGTAAGGCGGCCCGCCGCGGACTGACGTTTGGTCAGCCGTGAAAGGTCGCTTGCACCCGGGCCCCATCGCGGGCCTTTTTTATTGGCCCAACAAGGCTTTACTCCCATGACCGCCCACCAGACCATCGAAGCCGCCACCGACGAGAGCGGGGCTGAGACCCTCACCGGCGCCGAGATCGTCGTCCGCTCGCTCATCGACCAGGGGGTCGAGGTGCTGTTCGGCTATCCGGGCGGCGCGGTCCTGCCGATCTATGACGCGCTGTTCAACGAGCCGCGCCTGCGCCACATCCTGGTGCGCCACGAACAGGGCGCGACCCACGCCGCCGAGGGCTATGCCCGCTCGACCGGCAAGCCGGGCGTCGTCCTGGTCACCTCCGGCCCCGGCGCGACCAACGCCATCACCGGCATCGTCGACGCCCTGATGGACTCGATCCCGCTGGTGGTCATCACCGGCCAGGTCGCCACCCACCTGATCGGCACCGACGCCTTCCAGGAGTGCGACACGATCGGCATCACCCGCTCGATCACCAAGCACAACTACCTGGTCAAGGACGTGGCCGACCTGCCGCGGATCATGCACGAGGCCTTCCATATCGCCACCTCCGGCCGCCCCGGCCCGGTGGTCATCGACATTCCGAAGGACGTGCAGTTCGGCAAGGGCGCCTATCAGGGCCCGGGCGAGGTCACCCACTCGCACAACTATCACCCGCGCACCAAGGGCGAGCCGTCGCGCATCGCCGAGGCCGCGACCCTGATCGCCAATGCGCGCCGCCCGATCCTCTATACCGGCGGCGGCGTGATCAACGCCGGCCCGCGCGCCGCCGAGCTGCTGCGCGAATTCGCCCAGCTGACCGGCGCGCCGGTGACCTCGACCCTGATGGGCCTGGGCGCTTATCCCGCCTCGGACCCGCAGTGGCTGGGCATGCTGGGCATGCACGGCTCCTTCGAGAGCAACAACGCCATGCACGACTGCGACGTCATGCTGGCGATCGGCGCGCGTTTCGACGACCGGGTGACCGGCCGCCTGGACGCCTTCGCCCCCACCTCGAAGAAGATCCATGTCGACATCGACGCCTCGTCGATCTCCAAGAACGTGCGCGCCGACATCGGCATCGTCGGCGACGCCGCCTCGGTGCTGGAGGACCTGATCGCGGTCTGGAAGCAGCGCAAGCTCGCCACCGACAAGCAGGCCATGGACGACTGGTGGCGCCAGATCGAGGCTTGGCGGGCGCGCAAGTCGTTCCGCTATCGGCCGGACACCCAGTTCATCAAGCCGCAGCACGCCATCGAGCGGCTGTACCAGCTGACCCGCGACAAGGACGTCTATGTGACGACCGAGGTCGGCCAGCACCAGATGTGGGCCGCCCAGTTCTTCCACTTCGACGAGCCGAACCGCTGGATGACCTCCGGGGGCCTCGGCACCATGGGCTATGGCCTGCCCGCGGCGCTCGGCGTCCAGCTCGCCCACCCCGACAGCCTGGTCATCGACATCGCCGGCGACGCCTCGGTGCAGATGACCATGCAGGAGATGAGCTGCGCGGTGCAGCACGACCTGCCGATCAAGATCTTCATCCTGAACAACGAATGGATGGGCATGGTGCGCCAGTGGCAGCAGCTGCTGCACGGCGAGCGCTACAGCCACTCCTATTCGGCGAGCCTGCCCGACTTCGTGAAGATGGCCGAAGCGTTCGGGTGCGTCGGCCTGCGGGCGGAGCACCCCGACGAACTGGACGACAAGATCCGCGAGATGATCGAGGTCAAGCGGCCGGTGCTGTTCGACTGCCGGGTGACGAAGGAAGAGAACTGCTTCCCGATGATCCCGAGTGGCAAGGCGCACAACGAGATGATCATGGCGGAAGAGGCGCGGGACCTGGGGAGCATTATTGATGATGCTGGGAAGCGGTTGGTTTAGGCTGATCGCCTGATTGGCGAGCCCTCCTCGCACTTCGCGCGAGTAGTGTTGACGGTTTGTTCTCCACAAGCTTAGCTGAGGGCGGCTTGGGGAGGACAACCTTTTGTGGCGCAGATTGCAGGCCTGGTTCGGCGGGAACCGCCTGGACGACCAGATCGCGAGGGCCGGTTGGGTTCTCACCCCTGTCGGGGTCGGCGACGTCGGCTTCGCCTATACGACCGGCTTCATGGAGGCGGTTGGGTCGCCCGAGATCATCATGTTCGGCTTGCGGAAAGGCGACGCCATGCATATGGCGCGCGCGATCTTCGCCGATCTGGAAAGCGGGGCGCTGTCGCTCACCGAGGGCGGCCTCTGGCCACCTGAAGAGCCCCGGAAGGTGATGTTTCGCAAGGTTCATCCGACGCAGGTACGGCGCGAATATCTCAACGTCGCGATCAGCCATCGCATCGCGCGGGGCCTAGACCGGGAGAGCCTAGAGGTCATCCAGGTGGTCTGGCCGGATACGAACGGCGTGTTTCCGTGGGAGCCCGCGTTCGACAAGGACTATCGGCCGCGGCAATTCGAGCTTTGGGACCCTTACGAGGGGACGATCAGCGAGGACGAGGCGCTGGCGGTTTTTAAGGAGTTGGAGCGGGGGCGGTAAGGCGTGGCGGAATCTTGGGGGTCGGCCACCAACGCCCGTTCTGGCCGCGGGGGGTGAGGGGCATGTGGCAGACGCTGCAGATCGCGTGGCATCGTTGGGACTTTTCCCGGCGCATCCGCAAGCACGGCTGGACAGGCACATATGTCTACGAGCAGGCCGAGAGCGATCGCGCGCCGTTCAGCTACTCCGTAGGCTTCCAGGATTCCACCAACGGCCCGGAAGTCATCATGTTCGGCATGGATCCCAAAACTGGCAACGGGCTGTTGCATGAGGCCCATCGGCAGCTCAAGGCCGGCGAGCTTGCCTTCTCGGACGCCGCGCGCTGGAACGCCCCTTGGGACGGCTTACCCTGGTTGGCCTGGCGCAAGGTGCATCCGAGCCAGATCCGCCGCGAGTTCTTCAATGTCGCGATCTGGAACCGCGAGCGACGAGGGCTGAAGCGCGAGGGCCTGGAGGCCTACCAGCTCTTCTGCTCGGACCCGGCCGGCAAGTTCCCGTGGGAAGAGGGCTTCGATACGAACTATCGGCCGCGGCAGGAGGAGCTGTACCTGCCGTATTTCGGGCCTGCGGAGACGGATTGAAGGCGAGCCTGCCCGACTTCGTGAAGATGGCCGAGGCCTTCGGGCGTGTGGGCCTGCGGGCGGAGCACCCGGACGAGTTGGACGACAAGATCCGCGAGATGGTCGAGGTCAAGCGCCCGGTGCTGTTCGACTGCCGGGTGACGAAGGAAGAGAACTGCTTCCCGATGATCCCGAGTGGCAAGGCGCACAACGAGATGATCATGGCCGAAGAGGCGCAGGATCTCGGGAGCATTATTGACGATGCTGGGAAGCGGTTGGTTTAGGGGGCTGCTTCTGGCGCGCAGCCGACGCTCGCGGGTCAACGGCCCCAATGTCGACTAAGAGTCGGAGGCGGTCGTCCACTGAATTAGCCAGCTAAGGGCGGATAGCAGAGAGGGGCGACTGCGCCTGGTGGAATGAAGGTCCAGCTGCCAATCGCAATTGTGCTCGTCCTCTCCGGCTGCGCGCACGGTCACCCGAAATACGGTGAGATGCGGCATGAAACAGAGCCTTCCGTTTGCCTCCAGGCTGAGAAGGCCACGGACTTGAACGTAACGAGGCTCTCGGACGGCAGTTGTGACATCACCTACTGGAGCCCCTGAGGCTCCGATCGGCGCTACGCGAGGCCAAGTGGGGTCATGGGTCTTGGCGCCGGTCCGCGGCGAGGTCTTCAATGGGCGCTAAGGACCTGGGCGAAAGCGCGCCAGCCATCAGGCGCGTCGATCCAGAAGGAATTAGGTGTCGAGCCCTTCGCGAGGTGTTTGGCGTAGTGCTGGACGAGGAAAGTCCGCACGGGTTCGGCCGCAGGCGTGGCCAGGCGGTTGAGCAGGGGCGCCAGGTCGATGTCTGCGCGCGCGGCGCCGCATAGCACGGCGTCGGTCTCGGAGGCGGCGAGCCAGTCTTCCGCCTCGAGCAGGTCCGCGGCCAGGGCCTGGTCGAACCAGGCGTCCACCAGGGCTTCGATGGGTTTGCGTTCGGCCGGGGGCCAGGTCTCCCAGCCGGCCAGCCTAAGCTTGCCCAGAACGATCTCGACGTCGGGCAGGGCGTCCAAGCCGCAGACGGAGATCTCTAGGATCCTGGGGAGCAGGTAGCGGAAATCCCGAACGCTCCCGACCGTCAGGAACACACCGGAGACATAGGGCCAGAGGTCCTCTCCGGTGAGCTCGCGCAGGGGTTTCGCGAGCAGGACGTCGACCCGTCGTCCGCCGATGCAGCACGGACAGCCGTCGATACGGGGCGGCGTCGGAGCGGCGAACCGGACGTAGATATCCTCAAGCGCCCGCCGGACGCGAAAGGCGGGCGACGGGGCCTGGGACTCGGTCACCGGGAGGGCCTCGAACTGGCGCGGCGGTGTGTGGAGGCGCAGTGGTGATCGCGCTTATCGAACATCTGTGGGCCATGGGTTGGCGGTGCGAGGCAGGGGATCGGGGTCTGAGGTGTTGGCGCGGGAGAAGGTGAAGGTCCCGCGGTAGATGGTGTCGAGGGCGAAGCGGCTCATGTGGCGCGCGATCTGAGGACGGACGCCGTAGGTCTCGGAATAGAACCTCTGCAAGGCCGCCTCGGCCTTGGGCCATTGCGCAGCGATGGCGGAGCGCACGGAGGTCCTGGCGGGGACGCCCTGCGCCCATGTCCGGAGGCCTGCATCAATGGCGGCGCGGGAGTTATAGGCGTCGTCGACGAGCGCCCACGGCCGGAGAGCCGCGTTCGCCCACTTGATCGAGATCGCCAGCCGGATTGCGGCGGTTGGGTGCAAGGTGCCTTCGTCCAGGCCCGGGCCCAGGGCGTCGTCGAGCAGAGCGGCGAAGCGACGAACCTCGGATGGCAGGAGCGAGGGCGCCGATCTGAAAGGCGGCGCGAACCTGACCGTGCAGAGTGCGGTGGCCCCGGTCTGTGGCGCGAGAACGCGCCAGGCCCCCAAAAGCTCGTAGGGTTCTCCGCGGATGAGGACCCAGTCCGACCGCGTTGTCTTGTCGTGCAGGACGATTGGGGGCGACCACCTGAACCCGCCCGTTACGGACTTGATCGGCCCCCCGTCCGGCTCGGTGCTGTCGAGGACCTCCCATAGGGCCTTAGCCGGGGTCTGTGCGTCGATCAGGAAGGTGTAGAAGGCGTCGCCCTGCCAGGTGAAGGGAGTCCGGCCGATAACGATGCGTGGTCCGGGGTTTGGGACCTTCTGCCAGTAGATCCTGGCGGCGGCCTTCTCGTTCGCCTCCCGCAGGGTGGAGAACGCCGCTGGGTCGACCATCAGGCCGTCTCCGTCGGCGGAAGGTTCTCCGCTCGTGACGAAGGTCAGATCGCTTGGGAAGGCGGCGGGCAGCGTCAAGCGGCCAAGGAGGTTGAGGTCAGGCGAGGTGTAGGCCGCGCGGCCGAGCGCGAGGGCCTGCTGGCAGGCGGGAAGGGCCGCGCCGCCCTCGAGCCTGGGCCAGCCGCGGAACGTCGGCGCGGCGAACGCTTGCGGCGCGAGGCCCGCCACGAGCGTCGCGGCCAAGCTGAGTCGAGACCAGGCGCACTTCATGAGCATAGCCTAGCCAGCTCGGTGCGCGGTCGGAAGCAAAGGCGTCGTGTTGACCGGTTTTCGAGGGTGGGCGAGCTTGGCCATGAAGTGGGCTTGGCGGCGTCGTGATGGGTTCTGAAAGTGCAACGGTTGGAGCGGCGGCCCGGCCGGAGGCGTCCGACCCCAGACGCGCGAGCCCATGGCGGCGGCGCCTGCTGGTCTTTGCCGCGGTTGTGGTGACGCTCTGGTCGCTGATTGCGGTCGACCTAGGACCGCAATTCCTGCTGGCCGGCCTGATGGGCGACCGGTTCATCGACGGGTGGTACGTTCTCCTGTCGGCGGAGGTTGTCGCCGGCGTCGCCGGCATGGTCGGCGTCTGGTTCTGCCTGGGCCGCCGGGCTTACCGTGGGGCCGTCCTGTTTCTGCTGTTACAGCTGCCGATGCCTTTCGTCGTCGAGGCCAATCGCTGCGATACGGAAATCGCCTGCCGGGATCTGGCCTGGCTTCGACTGCCCTCTGCCGTCCTGCAGTGGGCGCCGCCGACGGGAGAACAGCGCAACCTCGCGACGCCGGCGCCGGTGATCGAACGGCCCGGCCTGTCCGGGCGGGTGGACGTCTATCCCGCAGGCGCTGTCTTGCCGCCGACCTTCCGCGACCAGGCCGCGAAGAGCCAGCTGGGCGGCCACTCGTCGTGTTTCGGGATGATGATGGAAGGCGAGACCTGTGAGGCCTTCGTTTTGGATCTCTACGGCGGTGGTGACGCGGCGGTGGTGCTGGTGGCGCCTGGGGATCGCAACGCCTCGCATCTGGCAGGCGAGATCTTCCGGCGTGGCGCCGGCGGCGCCTGGGCGAAGAGCGGCGAACTGGTCGTGAACTGCCCTGGTCCGCTCGAGGCCCTGCGGGCCGGGCGCTTCACGCTTGTGGCGTCAAACGGCCGAGACCTGATCCTGGCGGGGCGTCAGGTGAGTCTACTGCCGGAGCCAGACGGGAACTGTCTGAACTAGACGCGATCACGCGACGGCCGATCACATAGTGATCGACGTGACGCGCTCCCCGCAGGCGGCTCCTCTCGGCAAGCCATCGGTCGGCCTCACAAACTCGCCTGTCCTAGGTCCGCTTCTCGACCTGACGCCAACTTCCGCTGCTGGCGCTATGCAGACCGAGTCGAGGTGGACGCTGTGGCGGCCCTCCGGGGGGCGGGGACAGGAACCCTATTCCCCGGCTGTGCGGGTATAGCGGTCTGGGCTGGGGAATAGGGATCCAGTCCGCTTTGGCGCGCTTTCTCCGACGTCATCGCCGGGCTTGTCCCGGCGATCCAGGAGCGTCGAGGGTCCAGGCAGATCTACGGGCGCAGTGTTCATGGGTGGCCGGGACAGGCCCGGCCATGACGTCTGTCAGGTGTGGGTCGGCGCGGGGCGCTAGTCCGGGCCCTTCCCTGCCTTCTTCCAGTAGTCCGCCAGGCCGATCTCGCGGGTGAGGGCGGCGAACCTGGGGTCGGCGCGCAGGGCGGCGGCGCAGGGCCAGAAGAGGAGGTGGGTGCGGCGTTCCTTGTAGAACTGCTTCTGGGTGGGGGAGAAGCTGAGCATGGGGGGCGAGAAGCCGCGGCCGAAATAGTAGGCGTCGGCGACGGCGAAGGCGTCGTCGAGGCGGCCGAGCTGGGCGGCGAGGAGCAGGGCGTTTTCGGCATAGCCGCTGGCCTTGCGCGCGGAGGCCAACGCCAGGGACATGGCGTGGTCGATGTCGGCCGTGGCGCGGGTGAGCTGGGCCTGGGCGCCGGCCATGACGATCTCGAAATTGTCGTCGGGCACGCCGGGCGGACGGCCCGCGAGGTTCATGCCGAAGGCCAGCGCGTCGGCCGGGCGGCCGTTGCGCGCCAGGTGGTAGAAGTGGGTGAACCAGACCGGGATGTTGCCCGGGAACAGGGCGATCATCTGGGCGCTGGCGCGGTCGGCCTCTTCCAGGCGGCCGGCGGCCTCGAGCTCTTCGACGCGGGCGTAGAGCTGGGGCGACGGCGGGGCGGCGGCGACCACGCGGTCGCCGAGGCGGGCGGCCTCGTGGGTGCGGCCGACGGCGCTCATCAGGCTGCGCAGGCTGAGGACCAGGGGCATGGCGCGCGGGTGGCGGGCGAGGGCCTGGCGCAGGGCGCGCTCGGCTTCGCCCCAACGGCGATAGACGCCGCCGACCTCGATCACGGCGGCGGTGGCGAGCACATTGCCGGGCTCGAGCTGGAAGGCGCGGGCGGCGGCGGCCTGGGCGCGCTCGCGCCGCACCGGATTGGCCGGGTCCTCGGCGGCGGCGCAGCCGCTGGCATAGGCCTGGGCGAGGGAACCCCAGCCGTCGGCATAGTCGGGCGCGGCGGCGACCACCGCCCGGAAGAGGGCGACGGCCTGCTCGGCCTGGGCGGGCGTGATCTCGTTCAGCGC
>CAMFHW010000098.1 GCA_945952175.1 uncultured Phenylobacterium sp.
CCTCGCCGCCACCGCGGTCAACGCCAACATCCTGCGCCTCGACGCCAGGCTGGGCCGCATCAAGCCCAGCCTGCTCGCCGACCTCGTCGCGGTGCGGGGCGATCCCACCGCCGACATCTCGGCCCTGCGCCACCCGGTCCTGGTCATGAAGGGCGGCGAGATCGTCGTCTCACCCTGAGACCTTTCCCCTGGCACGCGAACTGCACCGGACGCCTGGGCTTCACCGGCGCTGTGCCAAACTGGGGACTTTCAAATGCGCACCAAGACCTTCACCGCCGTCGCCGCCGCGATCGCGGCGCTTTCCATCACCAGCGCGGCGCATGCCAGCGTCGACATCACCTCCTTCGCCCAGGGCTGGGTGAACAGCGCGGGTCAGTCCAACGGCGCTTCCAGCGGCAACAACACCTTCACGGGCAACGAATACGGCGACCGCTACAACAGCTGGGCCGCTTTCCTGATCCCGACCGGGACCTATTCGGCCGCCGTGCTCGACCTGGTGTCGTCGATCTACGCCAATCCCGATCCGGGCGTGGACCGTATCGAGATCCACGACGTCACCACCGCCTACTCGGCCTTCGCGGGCGGCTTCGCCGGCACGGCCGCCTATGCCGACCTGATGAACGGCTCGCTCTACGGCTTCGCCAACCTCTACAACACCACCATCAGCCTCGCCCTGGGCGGCAACGCGGTCAGCGACATCAACGCCCATGCCGGCCAGATCCTGATCGTCGGCTTCACCAACGCCACCCTGAACCTCAGGAACCCCAACGGCGTCGACAGCGGCATCTACACCAACACCGCCGCCCCGGTGCTGCACCTGACCTCGGGCGCCGCGGTTCCCGAACCGGCCACCTGGGCCATGATGATCGCCGGCTTCGGCATGGCCGGCGCGGCCCTGCGTCGCCGCCGCGAAGTCGCCGCTGCGGCCTGATCCTTCGTCTTCATCGTCGAGCAAACTCGAGCCCTCGGATCAGAACGGTCCGGGGGCTTTTCTTTCGTCCTAGCTGGAGATGTCCCCGGCATAGATGCCCTGGCCCAGGGTGAAGGTCGCGCCCACCGCCCCGACGGCGGCGGTCTTGCGGGTCAGGCCCAGGTCCTGGCGCAGGCGCATGGTCGCCTCGATGCCCGTGCAGTGCGCCGCCAGCAGGTAGCGCAGGCCCATGGCCTTCAGCTTGCCGGCCGTCCAGTCCACCGTCTCGTCCGGCTTCTCGTAAAGGTGCAGGCCGCCGATCACCGCCAGCAGGGGCGCGGGTCGCACCACCTTGCGCGCGTATTCGCAGATATTGACGATCCCGGCGTGGCCGCAGCCGGTCAGCACCACGAGCCCGTCGGCGGTGTCGAACACCAGGGCCGAATCCTCGGCGACATTGTCTTCGGGCCCCGTCGCCGAGCCCATGCTGAGGCCCTTGCCCCAGTTGCTCTCCGGGTTGCGCCGCGGCACGGGCCCGGTGAACCAGACGCCCGGCGCCAGCTCCGCCGGCTTGTCGTGCTCCACGAACGCACCGCCCGTCGCCTCGTACTCTCCACGCCGGGTGGCGAAGACGTTGCGGTCCTTGCCGTCCTTGTCGAAACGGGCGGTGAAGATCCCGGCGCCCACATGCGCCCGGCCCAGCGCCTTCGGATCGCCCGCCATGGCCGCCTTGCGCACCGAGACCAGCCCGCCGGTATGGTCCGGGTGGTTGTGCGACAGCACCACGTCCGTGGCCTTCGACAGGTCGATCTTCAGGTCCCTGGCGTTCTTCACCACCAGGTCCGGATGCGCGCCCGTGTCGAACAGGATCGCGCGGCCATCCGCCTCGACCCAGGCGGCGAAGCCCCATTCGCCGAGCCCGGTGTCCGCCAGCATGGTCGATAGCAGGGTGACCTTCAGCGCCGAGACCTTCGCCGGCGCCGCGCGCGCCAGGCTGGGCGCCATCAGGGCGGCCAGCGCCGCCGCCAGGCCCTCGCGTCGACTGATGAGACTCATGCCGCCCTCCTGAAAGCGACCACGCTAGCAGGCTCGGCCGCCCGCGCTCTTGGACAAATTTGACCGACCATGCGCCGCTTGCCTGCCCTTCCGTCACCCGTCGCCAAATCCTGCAAACGCCAGGGAGGCGCGGATGTCCTACGAGACCCTGCTCTATGAGCGCGACGGGCCGGTCCTGACGCTCACCCTCAACCGCCCCGACAAGCTGAACGCCTACACCGCCACCATGGGCCGGGAGCTGGAGGACGCCTTCCGCCGCGCCGACATGGACGACGAGGTCCGCGTGGTCATCGTCACCGGCGCGGGCCGCGGCTTTTGCGGCGGGGCCGACATCTCCGCCGGCGCCGACGCCTTCAACAGCTCCGCCGAGGGCTCGGTGGCCTTCGCCGACAACGCCACCCGCGACCGGCCGCGCGGCCAGGGCGGCGGCTTCGTCGAGGCCATCTATTCCTGCCGCAAGCCCTCCATCGCCGCCCTCAATGGCGCGGCCGTGGGGGTCGGCATCACGCTCACCCTGCCGATGGATATCCGCCTGGCGGTCCCGGGCGCCAAGATCGGCTTCGTCTTCGCCCGCCGCGGCCTGGTGCCCGAGGCCGGCAGCGCCTGGTTCCTGCCCCGGCTCGTGGGCCTGCCCCAGGCCCTGCGCTGGTGCCTGTCGGGCCGTCTGATCACCGCCGAGGAGGCCCTGGCCGGCGGCCTCGTCTCCGAGATCGTCGAGCCGCAGGCCCTGCTGGCCCGCGCCCGCGAGATCGCGCTGGAGATCGCCGAGAACACCGCCCCCATCTCCATCGCCCTCACCCGCCAGATGCTCTGGCGCTTCGCCGGCGAGCCCGACCCGACCAGCCTGCTCAAGATCGACGGCGGCTTCGCCTTCGAGCTCGGCCAGGGCCCCGACGTGCGTGAAGGCGTCGCCGCCTTCCTCGAGAAGCGGCCGCCCCATTTTTCCGGCAAGGTCTCGACCGACATGCCGTCCAACTATCCGTGGTGGGACCAAAGCTCATGAAGATCGACCTGCTGTCGCCCGAGACCTTCGCCGCCGGCCAGCCGCACGATCAGTACCAGTGGCTGCGCGAGCACTCCCCCGTCCACTGGCACGAGGAACCCGCCGGCCGCGGCTATTGGGCCGTCACCCGCTACGAGGACGTCTGGGCGGTCGACCGCGACTTCCAGGCCTTCTCCTCCGAGCCGACCATCATGATCCCGGACGCCGGCCCCGAGGCCTCGGGCGCCTTCGGGCCCTACAAGATGATGCTGATGATGGACCCGCCGGACCACACGGCGTTCCGCAAGCTGATCCGCTCGGAGTTCACCCTGCCCTCGGCCAAGCTGCGCGAGGCGCGGATCAAGGCCCTGGCCCGCCAGATCGTCGACGCCGTGATCGAGAAGGGCGAATGCGACTTCGTCCACGAGGTCGCCGGCGAGATGCCGTCCTTTGTCATCGCCGAGCTGATGGGCCTGCCGCTCGACGACGGCCGCGAGCTCTACAAGCTCACCGAGATCATCCACACCGCCCCGGAAGCCCTCCCGCCCGGCGCCGGCGGCCAGGCGGTGATGAAGATGTTCGAATACGGCGGCAAGGTGATCGCCGAGAAGCGCGCGCGGCCCTCGGACGACCTCGCCTCCAAGCTGCTGGCCTGCGAGGTCGATGGCCGCAAGCTCGACGACATGGAGTTCCTGCTGTTCTTCCTGCTGCTGGTCGACGCCGGCGGCGACACCACCCGCAACCTGCTGTCCGGCGGCCTGCTGGCCCTGATGGAGCACCCGGACCAGTTCGCCTGGCTGAAGGCCGACCTCGACGCCCGCCTGCCCGCCGCCCGCGAGGAGCTGCTGCGCTGGACGAGCCCGGTGATCTACATGCGCCGCACGGCCAAGCACGACGTCGAGCTCGGCGGCGCCAGGATCCGCGAGGGCGACAAGGTGGTCATGTACTTCGGCGCCGCCAACCGCGACCCGGCCAAGTTCGACCGCCCCGAGGTCCTCGATCTCGCCCGCACGCCCAACGAGCACATCGCCTTCGGGACCGGCCCGCACGGCTGCCTCGGCCAGCATATCGCCCGCATCGAGATTGACGCGATGCTGGTGGAGGTCCTGACCCGCATGGACGGCTTCGAGCTGCCGTCCGCGCCGGAATGGCTGCCCAGCAATTTCATCTCCGGCCCCAGGGCCATGCCGCTGAAGTTCCGGCCGGGGCCGAAGCTGGGCGCTTAGGTCCTCCCCGTTGGGGGAGGTGGCGCACGCCAGCGGCGCGCGACGGAGGGGGTTCAAGCCCACGAAGCTGCGCGTGTCAGCCCCCTCAGTCATTCGCCGCTGGCGAATGACAGCTCCCCCAACGGGGAGCGCCTTGAGCCTACTTCTTGAACTTCGCCGCCAGGTTCCGGTCGCCGGACAGCATCTCGTTGCCCTTGTCCTTGTTCGACCCACCGGACTTGTCGTCGATGAGGTTCAGCCGGTTGCCGCTCATCACCGCGCCCGTCACCCCGTCGCGCAGCAGGATGCCCGGCGCCTGCTTGGGCTCGTCGCCGGTGCGCAGCATGGTGTTGCCCTCGATGGTCACGCCCTTGGTGTTCCACAGCGCGATCCCCTGCAGATTGGCCAGCAGGAAGGTGTTGTTCGAGATCACCGCGTCGGTGAAGGGCGCGCTGTCCGAGCCCTGGAACCACATGCCCAGGATCGACTTGCCGTCGGCCTGCTCGAACTTGTTGCCGGTCACCACCACGCGCGCGTTCGGCTCCGGCTGGCCCTTGTTCGACCACAGGGCCAGGAAGTCGGCATGGTCGCCCACCGGCGTCTGGCCCCACCGCCACGGGTGGGCGTCGTGCAGCCAGTTGCCGTCGATGGTCAGGTCGCTCACCTGGGCGCCCACGATCGCGGTCGTGCGCATATCGTGGATGTCGTTCTTGCGCAGGGTGACCTTGCTCGACTTGTTGACCAGGATCCCCCGGTGGAAGCGCGCCACCTCGCTGTCGGACAGGGTCACGTCCTGCGAGCCCTGGATACAGACGCCGCGGCCGGTCGGCAGGCCGATCACATTGCCGGTGTTGTCGCCCTCGGTGGCGGTCTCGGCCACGCCCGTGACCGCGCCCCCGCCGATGATCTTCAGCCCGGACAGGGTCACGTCGCGCGCCCCGTCGATCGAGACCACGCAGGAGAACGAGGCGGATCGCGCGTCCGGCGTATAGGCGACCCGCAGATCCTTGACGGTCACCCCCCCGCCCTCGATTCGCAGCGTCCGCAGCACCGCCGGCTTGGCCGGGTCCGCCGAAGTCAGCACCAGGGGCGAGGTGCAGCCGCCCCCCTCCACAGACACGTCGCCGAACTCGCCTTCGGCGAGGCTGATCGTCTTGCCGCATTTGGCGCCCGCCAGGGCGCCGGCCAGCTCGGAGGGCTTCACCGGCCCGCCGGGCGAGGCGGTCGCTGGCCCGCAGGCCGCCATCAGCAACAGCGGCGCGCAAAGCGCCATCGCCTGGAGCTTCATGATCCCTCCTGGACCGACCATCGGCCGCCGAACCTCTTAGCCGATCTACCGGCCGGCCACAGCCTGGGACGCCCGTGAGGCGACAATGGGGTCAGGCCGGTTCGCCTCGCCCGTCAAGGCGCCAAACCCCGCGCTAGCGGCCTTTGGAACGCGGAGGGCGCTCTTCCCTGCGATCTCCGCGGACCTCCGTGATCTCTGCGTTCAAAAGGCCGCTTCGCGGCGTTGGCGGGGCAGAACGACAGCGCGGCGCCAACTTGAAACCCGTGACGCTTCCCCGAATCCTCGCCACTGTCGCACTCCTGACATTGAAGGGCTTCCCGCATGATCGTTCGCACCGCCGCCGCCCTGGGCGCGCTCCTGATCGCCACCGCGGCCCGGGCCGCCGCGCCGACGGCCTCGCCCCTGCCGCCGCCGGCCGACCAAGCGCTCGCCCGCGACCTCCTCGCGGAGCTCGTCGGCATCGACACGGTGCACCGGTCCGGCACCCTCAAGGCGGCCGAGGCGATCCAGGCGCGGCTCAAGGCGGCCGGCTTCGCCGACGGCGACATCAGCCTGCTGACCATTCCCGAGCACCCGACCCAGGCCCAGCTCGTCGTGCGGATGAGGGCCAAAGCGCCCAAGGCCAAGCCGATCCTCTGGATCTGCCACCTCGACGTCGTGGAGGCCAAGCGCGAGGACTGGACGGTCGATCCTTTCACCCTCACCGAGAAGGACGGCTGGTTCTACGGGCGCGGCTCGCAGGACATGAAGAGCGAGGACGCCGCCGTCCTCGAATCCCTGATCCGCCTGAAGCGCGAGGGCTTCACGCCCGACCGCGACCTGATCGTCGCCTTCACCTCCGATGAGGAGAGCGGCGACGCCAATGGTCCCGAATGGCTGCTCAAGACCCATCGCGACCTGATCGACGCCGGCCTGGTGATCAACCCCGACGCCGGCGGCGGCTCGATCAAGGACGGCAAGCGCCTCGCCTACGGCATCCAGACCAGCGAGAAGGTCTATGTCACCTTCCGCGCCGAAGCGACGGACAAGGGCGGCCACTCCTCGGTGCCGGAGCCCAACAACCCGATCTATCGCCTGGCCGAGGCGCTGGGGAAGGTCGCCGCCTACAGGTTCCCGGTCGCGACCACGCCCACCACCCGTAGCTGGTTCGCCGCCCAGTCCGCCTACGCCGAGGGCCAGGAGGCCGCCGACATGCTGGCCATGTCCAAGGAGCCGACCGACATGGCCGCCGCCGAGCGCCTGTCCCAGCGGCCGAGCACCGCGCCGCGCCTGCGCACCACCTGCGTCGCCACCGAGATCGCCGGCGGCCATGCCGAGAACGCCCTGCCCCAGCGCGCCTACGCCTCGATCCAGTGCCGCATGATCCCGCTCGACACCGAGGCGGGCGTGAAGGCCCAGCTCGAAAAGGCGATCGCGGACCCACAGGTCAAGCTCACCACGATCGCGCCCGCCACGCCCGCGCCCGACTCGCCGCCCGACCCGGCCCTGTTCGCCCGCATCGCCAAGGTCGTCGCCTCCGAGTGGCCGGGCGTGAAGGTCATCCCGCACATGGACCTGGGCGCCTCGGACTCGATCTTCACCCGCGCCGCGGGCATCCCCTCCTACGGGCTCTCCGCCGTCTGGGGCGATGTCGACGACAACCGCGCCCACGGCCGCGACGAGCGCATCCGGGTCGACCGCTACTATGAGGGCGTCGAGTTCGCCTACCGCATCATGAAGGAGCTCGGTCGCGGCAAATAGGCCTGCCGGAGCGCCGAGTTTCGGGGACAGGTTGAATATCTCGCGCGTCGCCGGGCCGCGGGCCGTTGAGATATTCAACCTGTCCCCGAAACTCCGGTCCAGCCCTCCGTCCGCCCCCGAATATCGCCCGCGCCAGACTCGGAATCCCCTGCTAGCGTAAGCGTGGGGGGATGAACAACTCAAAGGGAGAAGACCATGAAACTGGTCACTGTCGGGCTCGGCGCCATCTGCGCCCTGGCCCTTTCGGCGGGCATGGCGGCGGCGGAGATGCAGCCCATCCCGAACCCGCCCGAAAAGCCCAAGGCCGCGGCCCACAAGCACAAGGCCAAGCACCACAAGGCCAAGCCGGCGGCCGAGAAGCCCGCCGACAAGGCGATGGAGCCCGCCAAGAAGTAGAATCGATCCGGCGGGCCGCGCCACGGCCTGGTCCGCCGGTCACGATCGCAGGCGGCCGCCCAGACGCAAGAAAGGCGGCCCCTAGGACCGCCTTCGCCGCCTCTCATGTGTTCGCGCGAAGCTTCGAAAAGCTCCGGAGGCGCCGCGGGGCCCCACGCCCCGGCGACCGGATTCGGCCACCGTCCCGACTCTTATCCGCCCGCAAACGCGAGATCGCAACGCCGCACCGTCGCGACTGTGTGGTTCGCGGCGTATCTGTGGTTTCCGAACCACAGGCCAAATTGCCCAGAAATGGCCTTTTTCCGAGCCATCTCGCGCCACACGCGAGGGTCAGATTGTCACCGTCGGCTGATCGGCATCCGGTCCGGAACCTGAACAGCCCCCCCAGCCCCACCGCACCGGTGAAGGTCGGCCGACATTTCCCAAACGCCCGAAAAGCGTAGCGGCGGCGTTCCCCCAGCGCCGCCGCTTCCTTTTGCACGCTAGGTTTCCGCGCTCAGATCTTGGCGGGCTCGGCCTCGTAGACGTCCATCCGGGTCCGCGCCGCCGCCAGTCCCCGCACCGCGCGCACGAAGTCCACCGAGGCGGCCACGTCGAAATGGGCCTTCAGCGCGGCGGCGTCGGCCCAGCGCTCCACGAACACCAGCTTCAGCGGGTCCTCGCAGTCGACATGCAGGTCGTGGCTGATGCAGCCCGGCTCGGCCCGCGAACGGCGCGAATGCTCCAGCCCCAGCCGGCGCGCTTCCTCGAAGGCCTCCGGCCTCGCCTGGATCGTTCCCGTCACGATGATCATCGGCCTCTCCCTTTTTTGCGCGCCAACCCTACCCCTTCCGCGGCTTCGGCTCGACACAGGCCGTTAAGCCGCGCAGGTTTAGGCTTGCAAGTCGGGGTTCGGGCGCGCGAGCGTCCGTGCGCCGGACCGCGCATGAGACCGCCCGAGACCCGAAGCGAATGTTCTCCCATCCCCTGGCCGTCGCCCGCCTGGCCCTGTTGGTTCCGCTGATCTGGCTGCTGACCGAAGGCGGCCGTTTCCATTACTGGGCCGGCCTCGTGGTCTTCCTGATCTGCGGCCTGGGCAGCCTGATCGAGGGCTATCTGCCGCGGAAGACCCCGCCGACCCGCGCCGGCGCCATGCTGGACGCCATGGCCGAGCGGCTGCTCACCATCGTCGTGGTCGCCGGCCTGATCGCCAGCGGCATGCGCTCGGGCCTGGTGCTGGTCGCCAGCCTCATCCTCATCGCCCGCGACGTGGTGGTGGCCTCGATCAACGAGGCCCTGCCCCAGCAGCAGCTCGACATCCGCCCCGCCGGCCTGGAGAAGGGCCGCATCGCCTTCCAGATCCTGGGCTTTGGCTTCCTCATCGCCCCGGCCTTCCCGCTGCCCGACACCATGGTGTCGTCGCGGATCCTGGGCGGCGTCGCCCTGATCGTCGCCGGCATCCTCGCGGTCATCACCCTGGTGGGCTACGGCCGGCGCGCCGCCCGGGCGTTCAAAAGCCAGGCCTGACCCCTTCCGCATTCCCCCCCAGCCGCTATGGTCGGCTCAACGACAAAGGGCGGGGGGCGCATGGCGGCGAAGCATACGGGCGGCGGAAAGCCCGTTTTTTCCGAAGGTTATAAACAGGTCGTGCTGGCCCTGCTGGTCACGGCCTACGCCTTCAACTTCATGGACCGCACGATCATCGCCACCATCGGTCAGGCCATCAAGGCCGACCTCAAGATCACCGACACCCAGCTCGGCCTGCTGGGCGGGCTCTATTTCGCCCTGCTCTACACCTTCCTCGGCATCCCGATCGCGCGCCTCGCCGAGCGGTTCAGCCGGGTCAACATCATCGCGATCGCCATCGTCGTCTGGTCCGGCTTCACCGCGCTTTGCGGCACGGCCGCCAGTTTCGCGACCCTGGCCGCCTACCGCTTCGGCGTCGGCTTCGGCGAGGCGGGCCTGTCGCCGCCCTCCCACTCCCTGATCAGCGACTATTACGAGCCGAAGAAGCGGGCCAGCGCCCTGGCCGTCTACGCCTTCGGCATTCCGCTCGGCACCATGGTCGGCGCGATCCTGGGCGGCTGGCTGGCCCAGAACTTCTCCTGGCGCTGGGCTTTCGTCATCGTCGGCCTGCCGGGCGTGCTGATCGCGCTCGCCATCAAGCTGGTGATCAAGGAGCCGCCGCGCGGCCATTCCGACGCCGCGCCCGCGCCGGGCGCCGCCGACGCCGACGGCTACACGCCCGCCACCCATCCGCCCCTGTCCCTGGCGGGGGAGTTCCGCGAGCTCGCCGCCGTGGCCAAGGTGCTGTTCGGCAAGTGGCCCGTGCTGCACATGGTGCTGGGCGTCACCCTGGCCTCCTTCGGCTCCTATGGCTGGGGGCAGTTCGTGCCGCCGCTGTTCGCCCGCGCCTTCGGCGATCCGTCCGGCCACGCCCACTGGACCTGGGCCCAGTTCTTCGCCAGCCCCTCGGGCGACTACAAGCTCGACCTCGCCAAGATCGGCCTGATCACCGGCCTGGTCGGCGGGATCTCCTCCGGCATCGGCACCATCCTGGGCGGGGTCGTCACCGACCGGATGTCGCGGATCAGTCCGCGCTGGTATTCGCTGACCCCCGCCATCGGCCTGACCATCGCCACGCCGATCTATATCGCCGCCTACATGCAACCGGCCTGGCAGGCCACGGCGCTGATCCTGCTGATCCCGGGCATCTTCCACTACACCTATCTCGGCCCGACCTTCGGGGTGGTGCAGAACATGGTCGAGACCCGCCGGCGCGCCACCGCCGCGGCCCTGCTGCTGTTCTTCCTGAACCTGATCGCGCTCGGCGGCGGCCCGCCCTTCACCGGCTGGGTCATCGACCACTTCGCCCAGTTCCACTTCACCCACCCGGACGTGCACGGCATCCTGCCCTCGCTGCAGCAGGTGCTGGCGGGCGGGTCCGCGGGCCATGAGTTCGCGGTCGCCTGCCCCGGCGGCGCGGCGCCCAAGGGCGCCGCGCCCGAGCTCGCCGCCCAGTGCCGCGGCGCGCTCGTCGAATCCACCCGCGCC
>CAMFHW010000099.1 GCA_945952175.1 uncultured Phenylobacterium sp.
GTCAGCGCCGGCCTCACCGCGCCCGGCCGCCGCGCGCGCAGGTCGTCGATCGAGATGCTGAGGGTCAGGTCGGCCGGGAGATCCTCGTTGGTCGCGCCTTTCGGGCCCAGGAAGATGAAACCCTCGCCCCGCAGGTCGAACTTCACGCTCTTTCCGAGCGGGGCGTCGGCGAGGCCGCCGCCCAGGCGCGTGGTGAGGGCCTGGAGGCGCGAAGCCCCCTCCTCCGCAGGCGCGACCTCGGCCGCCATAGCCGGCGCGGGCGCCGCCGCGGCGAAGGGCGTGCGACGCCGCTCGGCCGCCTCGGCGCGGTGCAGGTAGGTGGTGACGCCGTCGGCGGGCGGGTCGACGCCCTCCAGGGTCAGGATCCAGCCGATCTGGCCGCGATGCAGGCCGCCGTGGACGATGAGATGCATGAGCATCTCCTCGCGCGACATGCGGCCGGGCGCACCGTCGGTGAAGTCGAAATCGAGCGGTTCGGCGAGCTGGGCGTCGTCGAGGCCGGCGACATAGCCCACGTACCAGTCGTCGCTGGCCCGCACCGCCGCGGCGAGGTCCTCCAGGCTGGGCGCGTTCATCAGGTTCGCGGAGCCATGGATCGGCGCGCGGCCTTGCATGTGGGCGGCGAAGATCTCGTCGACCACGAGGGTATGGCTGAGGGCGCGGATGGCGATCTCGGTCGAGGGCGCGGCCGGCTCCAGGCTTTCCATCGCACTCAGGAATTCGCTGTTCGCCCAGGCCTTGTACTCGAACAGCCTCTTCAGGGTCTCGGTCCCACGCATCGTCCTCGGCCTTTCGTCACCATCGCGCCATCGCGCTTTCCGGTGGACATAATGCGAGCGGTCGCTAACATTAAATACTCGCGTTGGAGTCCTGTGCTTTGGCCGCCAAAATTCCTACAACTCCAAGGAAATCAGCATCTCAAAAGCGCTCGAAGGCGACGGTCGACGCCTTGGTGGAAGCGACCGCTCGCATTCTGGTGACCGAAGGATTCGATCGTGCGAGCACCAATAAGATCGCCCGCGTGGCCGGGGTCGGGATCGGGTCGCTCTATCAATACTTCCCGAACAAGGAGGCGCTGGTGGGGGCGGTGGTGGACCGCCACAAGGAGGCGACCATGCAGGTCGTGCGCGCCGCCCTGACCAAGGTCGCGCTGCGTCCGCTGGACGAGGCGATCGGGGCGCTGGTCCGCGTCGGCGTCGACGCCCACCGCATCAATCCGCGGCTCCACGCGGTGCTGTCGGAGCAGATCCCGCGCGTCGGCCGGCTGGAGAACGTCAATGCGATCGAGCGCGAGACCATCGACCTGGTCCGAGCCTATCTGGAGTCACACGGCGAGGAACTGGCCGTGCCGGACCTCGGGCTGGCGGCCTTCATCTGCGTGACGACGGTCGAGGCCCTGACCCATGCCGCCATCGTCGACCGGCCCGACGTCCTGAGCGAGGTGGAGGCCGACCAGCTGGTCGACGAAGTGACCGGCATGATCCTGCGCTATCTGAAGGGCTAGACCGCCTCGAAGCGGATCTTCTGCGCCCCGTTCCAGAGCAAGGCGTGGCCGACGCGTGGCAGGGCCTCGGCGCCATCGATGACGGTGAGGATGTGGTTTCCGCTGAGCGGCCCGTCCTTGCAGCCGAAGGCGGCCAAGCCGTAGGGCACCAGGATCTCGGGCTCGCTGAGCTCGCCGGCATAGAGCAGGATCTGGCCCGGGACCGGGCGGTGCAGGGCGTTCTCCTCCGGCAGGGCGAGGCCGACCTCGCCCAGCGGCGCCCAGCCGCTTTCACCGCTCCAGCGGCCGTGGATCAGGTGGCGTTCGAGGGGCAGGAGAGTCAGGAAGGCGGCGCAGGAGACGGGCGCGGCCTGCTGCTCCAGGCGGGCGACGAGGCGCTCGGGCCCGATGGTGATGGCGATGTCCATGCCCCCCGGCATGAGGCGCCGCGCGCGGCCGGCGCAATCGAAATCCGCCGGGAGCGCCGGCAATCGCGACAGACTTGTCACTCCCGCCGTATCGTTCTCCGGGCGCATGGATCGATGCCTGATAGGCAACGGAGGACACCCCAGATGACCAAGCACCCGACCGGAACCCGCGAGGAATGGCTGGCGGCGCGACTGAAGCTGCTGGAGGCGGAGAAGGCCCATACCCGCGCCGGCGACGAGGTGGCCCGGCAGCGCCAGGCCCTGCCCTGGGTGAGGATCGACGCCCCCTACCGGTTCGACACCGACAAGGGCTCGCGCGAGCTGAAGGACCTGTTCGGCGGGCGCTCGCAGCTGATCGTCTATCACCTGATGTTCGGCCCGGACTACGAGGCGGCCTGCCCGTCCTGCTCGGCCATCGCCGACGGGTTCAACGGGATCTATCCGCACCTGCAGAACCACGACGTGGCCTTCTGGGCGGTGTCGCGCGCGCCGCTGGCCAAGCTCGACGCGTTCAAGCGGCGGATGGGCTGGTCGTTCCCCTGGGCCTCATCGCAGGGCGGGGCGTTCAACTACGACTTCAATGTCGGCATCACGGCCGAACAGCAGAGCCGGGGCGGCTACGAATACAACTACCGGCCGGGCCAGCCCCTGCCTCCCGGCGCCGGCTCCGGGGCGGGCGCCCAGGCGGCGGCCGAGGCCGGAACCGACTTCGCGACCTTCACCCGCGAGCGCCCCGGCATGAGCGCCTTCGCTCTGCAGGACGGGGCGGTGCACCACACCTATTCGACCTATGCCCGCGGGCTGGACGGGATCTGGGCCATGTACGCCTGGCTCGATCGCGCGCCGCTGGGCCGCAACGAGGACGGCATGTGGTGGCGGCACCACGACCGTTACGCGGCGGCCTGATCTCGACATCGGCCGCCAAGCTGGCAAGCTCGGCGGCATGGACGCGCTATTCCGCTTCAGCTCCGCCGTCGCCCACGCCCGCGAGGTCGAGGCCTGGTTCGGCGGCGGCGACGAGGCGATGCGGCGGATGGTCCAGCCCTGGTACGAACGCCTGCGGGCCTGCGGGGCGGACACCCGCGAACTGCTGCACGACGGCCACCCGACCGCCTGCGTGGAGGACGCCGCCTTCGCCTATGTCGACGCCTTCGCCGCCCATGTGAACATCGGCTTCTACGAGGGCGCGTCGCTCGACGATCCGAAGGGCCTGCTGCAGGGGGCGGGCAAGCGGATGCGACACGTCAAGCTGCGCTGGGGCGAGCCGGTGGACGAGACGGCGCTCACCGCGCTGATCGCGGCGGCCTATCGCGACATGAAGGCCCGGCTGGCGGCGGCATGAAAAACGCCGCCGGATCGCTCCGGCGGCGTTTCCAATTCGAGAGCGGTCCCCGGGTTTAGGCGAGGGCCAGCTTGCGACGCGAGTTGCGCACCGCCGAACCGATGGCGAAGAAGCCGATCAGCATCATCGCCCAGGTGGCCGGCTCGGGCACGCCCGCGACCGGCTTGGTGAAGGGCTGGCCAACGGCCGAACCACCGTATTCGCCCGGCCCGTAGATCGACTGATAGCGGACATAGAAGTCCGACAGCGACAGGCTGGTCTTGGACGACGAGAAGTTCAGGACGAAGGCGCCCAGGCCGTCATTGCCCATGCTGACGCCGCCGCCGCCGCCGCCGGCGCAGTTGTTGCCGGTGATGCAGACTTCGCGCGTGCCGATCATCGGGACGTTGCCCGAGGCGGTCTTGGTGAAGACGCCCGAGGCCGTCGCCGACGAAACGTTGGGGTCGACGTTGAAGCCGAAGCCGGAGATGCGCGAGCCGCTGAGCGGCGAGGTGGAGGTGTTGTCGACGTCATAGCTGAACGTCCACGTCTTGCCGCCATTCGTGACGCTGGTCAGCTTGTAGGTGATTTCGGCGGACAGGCCTTTGACCGTGCCGTCGTCGTCGAAGCCGTTGAAGTCGAGGACCTTGGCGACACCGACATTGGCGGTGGTCCAGGTCAGAACGGTGGCGGCGTGAGCCGCCGCCGTGGTCGCCAGGGTCGCCGCGATCGCGATGGCGCCGGCCAGAGACTTGAAATTCATCTTGCTCATCCTTGTCTGTTCCGAACCGGGACAGACGTCCCCGGCCTGGTTCGAATGTGGCAAGACTGAGGCCAACTCCTGGTTGGGTTCAGGCGGGGACGGGCGCCGGCGCTCCCACCCGGTCGAGATAGGCCTCGACCTCGGAAACCGCGGCCAGCGGGGCCATCAGGCCCACATAGCCGTCTGGCCGCACCAGGATCCAGGTGGGCTCGCCCAGGTCGTAGGCGGCGGAAATGTGGCCATGGTCGTCGACCAGATCGCCGCCCTGCCCGACGGTGCGGACGACCACTCCGGGACGGGGCGCCAGCCTGCGGGCCGCGGCGGGCGCGCCATAGGTCAGCAGGGTCCAGTGCGGGCCGCGGAACACCTCGAACAGGCGGGTGCGCTGGCCGCCCGCGCCGAGACAGGGGGCGTCGGGCGCGCGATCCCCGGCCTGGAGCCGTCCGGGGTTGGCGCGCGCCTCGATCGCCAGATCGGACCCCGGATAGCCGAGGTCGAGCTCCTGGGTCTCGCGGCCCCGGCGCATGGCGGCCCCGTCGCGATGGGCCTGCAGCAGGCCGATGGAGAGGCCCAGCACGCCAGCGGCGATCGGCCGGCGCTCGGCCTCGTAGGTGTCGAGCAGGTCCTCCGGCGCGCCGGCCAGGACGGCGGCCAGTTTCCAGCCGAGGTTGTAGGCGTCCTGCAGGCTGGTGTTCAGGCCCTGGCCGCCGGTCGGCGGATGGACGTGGGCGGCGTCGCCCGCCAGGAACACCCGGCCCACGCGGTAGCGGTCGGCAAGGCGCGCGTTCATCCCATAGGCCGAGCACCAGACCGGCTCGCCGACCTCGATGTCGGCTCGGCCGGTGCGTTCGGCGATCATGGCGGCGAGGCTCGCGCGGCTGAGGTCGATGTCGCCGTCCAGCGGCAGGGGCGCGAGGAGCTGGAAGAGGTCGGTGCCGGCCAGCGGGCAGAGCGCGATCTGGTTGTGCTGGCCCGAGGCCCAGCGATGCCAGACTTCCCGGGAGAGACCTGCGATCGGCAGGTCGGCGACCAGGGCGCGGATCGGCAGGGTCTGGCCGGGGAAGCCGATGTCCAGCGCATGGCGCACGAAGCTGCGGCCGCCGTCGCAGCCGACCAGGTAGCGGGCGCGGATCTGCTCGCCGTCGGCCAGGCGGGCCGTGACGCCGGCCGCACCCTGCTCGAGGCCGACCAGCTCACGGCCGAACTCGACCGCGTGGCCCAGCTCTGCGAGACGGTCGCGCAGCACGCCCTCGGTCAGGGTCTGGGGCAGCAGCAGGGCCGCGGCGTAGGGCTCGTCCGGCGTGGGGTCGCGCGCCTCGGTCATCAGGCTGTCGGTGAAGGCGCCGTCCGCGCCATAGGTGCGGATCGCCGGATAGGGCGCGCCGATGGCGGCCATGCGATCGAGCACGCCGAGATCCTCGAACACCTCCTGGCTGCGCGGCTGGATCCCCTTGCCGCGCGAGCCGACGAACGGGCCCGCCGCCTTGTCCAGGATACGAAAGGCCACGCCGCGACGGGCCAGGTCGATGGCGAGCACGAGGCCGGCGGCGCCGGCGCCGACGATCAGGACGTCGATGGAGGCGGGAGACTGGGTCACGGGTCGCTCCGAATTGCGTGTATAATACACATATATAGGCGCTGGACCGGGTCAAGGAGAAATGTGCATAATGCACGGAATGGATGACGACCTGAGGATTCTGCACGGCGCGCTGATGGATCTCGTCGGCGTGTTCAACCGGCCGCAGCCGGACGCCGCGCTGATCGACGCGGCCGGGATCAAGCTCGACCGGGCGCTGTTTCCGCTACTGGTGCGGATCGACCGCAAGGGCCCGATCGGCGTCGTGGAGCTGGCCGAGATCTCAGGCCGCGATCATTCCACGGTCAGCCGCCAGGTGGCCAAGCTGGAGACGCTGGGCCTGGTCGAACGGCGCCCGGGCGCGACCGACCGGCGGGTGCGCGAGGCGGCGGTGACGCCCAAGGGCAAGCAGATGACCGGCGCCCTGGACCAGGCCCGCAACCGCATGCAGAACGCCGCCCTCGCCCACTGGGACCCGCAGGACCGCAAGGACCTGGTAAGGCTGGTCCGCAAGCTCGCCGACGAGGCGGTGGCGTGGGGGAAGGGCTAGGGTCCTACTTCGCCAGCAGTTCCTTCACCAGGCCGTCGGCGGCGTAGACCTTCTGCAGGGCTTCGGTGGCGGCGGCGGTGGAGACGACCACCGTGCGGTTGATCGCGCCGTCATAGCCGTAGTCGCCGCCCAGCGAATGGATGTTGCCGTCGAAGGCGGCGCCCAGCACTTCGGCCTTGGCGCTGATCACCGGCGAGCCGGAATTGCCGCCGATGATGTCGTTGGTGGTGACGAAGTCGAAGACCGTGTCGGGATTGAGCTTGTCCTTGGCGGCGATCCAGCGCGGGGCGAGCTGGTAGGGTTCGGCGCCGGTGGCGCGCTCGTAGAGGCCCTTGAACTGGGTGGTGGCCGGAACGGCGGCGCCCCGATAGGTCCAGCCGGCGACCTTTCCGTAGGACAGGCGGAGGGTGAAGGTGGCGTCCGGATAGATGGCGTCGCCATAGGCGGCGAAGCGGGCCTTGGCCACGCGGCCGGCGGCGGCGTCGGTGGGGCCAGCGACTTCCGCCTCCCATTGCCGGCGCTGCTGGCGCGCGGCGGGGTCGATCTTCAGGGCGTACTGGATCATGGCGTCGTCGGAAGCCTGGATGGCGGGCAGCCCGCCCTCCCAGAGCGCCTTGCGGACGGCCACGTCGCCCAGCTTGGAGCCGGCCACCAGGCGGGCGGCCAGGGCCTCAGGGCTCTCCTTGCCGAGGACCAGCTTGGTGATCGGGTCGTCGGCGGTCAGGTACTCGCGGGTCTTGGACAGCCAGAAGGAGAGGTAGAGCTGCTCCAGCGGCGGATCGACCTTGGCGTCGTCCAGCAGCTCCTTCTCCATCAGCGGCAGCTTGGCGTCGGAATAGCCCGGCAGGCGATCGGCCGAGGGCTTGGTGCGCTCCTGCGCGGCGCGGACCAGCTCGCGGGCGAACATGAAGAGGTCGGACATCGAGCCCGCGCCGCGCTCCAGCTGGCGGTAGCGCAGATAGTTGTCGGCATAGGGAACCTGGGCCCGGGCGATGTCGGCCCAAGGATCGCCGAGCTCGGCGGCGAGCTTGGGATCGGCGGCGACCTTGGCCTTGAGTTCGGCCTCGGCGGCGCGCTTGTCCTCCAGCAGAGCCTTGTCGTTCAGCGCCGACAGGCGGCCGAAATAGACCTTGTAGCTGTTCTCCAGCCCGAACAGCGGATCGGTGGAGATGCGCTTGTAGGCCGGGCTCTCTTCCGAGAAGCGGATCAGCCGGCCGCGCAGTTCGGAGGCCTGCAGCAAAGTGATCGGCAGGGTGAGGTCGCGGCTGGTCTCGAGCTGAGAGACCGTCAGCATGCGGTCGGTGGCGCCCGGATTGCCGGAGACGAAGGTGGGCTCGCCCTGCCTGGGCGGACGCGACGTCCAGGTCAGGTGCTCGGGGCTCCTGATCGGCTTGCCGCCGTCATAGAGGCGTACGAACGAGACATCGAGGTTGTAGCGCGGGAAGTTGAAATTGTCGGGATCGCCTCCGAAGAACGCCGTGGCGAACTCCGGGGCGAAGACCAGGCGCACGTCGGCGTACTTGCGGTACTTGTAGAGCTTGAACTGGCCGCCCCGGTAGAGGCTGACCACCTGGCAGCGGAAACCGGCCGCGCCCGCGCAGGCGGCGTCCTCGGCGGCGGCGATGGCGCGGTCACGGGCCTTGACGAAGCCCTCGCCCGACTGGCCCGCGGTGGCGGCGTTCACCTGGCCGGTGACGTCGGCGATCGAGAGCAGGACCTCAGCCTGCATGCCGGGGCACTTCTTCTCTTCCTCACGGGCGGCGGCGAGGAAGCCCTCCTTCACCAGGTCGGTCTTGTCGTCGCTGAGGCTCTGGGCGCAATCGACCACGCAATGGTGGTTGGTGAAGACCAGGCCATCCTTGGAGACCAGGGACGCCGAACAGCCGCTGGTCAGCCGCACCGAGGCCGATTGCACGCGGTCCAACCACTTCTGGTCGATCTTCACGCCATAGGCCTGCTCGACCTTCGCGGCCGGGAAGTTGTCGAAGGTCCACATGCCTTCGTCGGCGGCGGCGGGAAACGCGAAGGCGAAGGCGGCGGCGAGGGCGGCGCTCGCGCCGAGGGACATACGCAGCATCAAGCAGGAAGTCTTTCGTGGGGCCGCCCTAAAGGGCGGTTTTGTAGGCTCTCTACCGACGCCACCACGCGGTGACCATCCATTCGCCCAAGTGTTACGCCGATTTAACGCGTGGAGGGCCGCCCTTACGCCGAATTAATTGGCGTTCCAGCGAGGCCCGATCCCATTTTTCGGCCCGCGGGGAGCGCATCATGTCCTTGGCTCTGGCCACCCTCATCTACGAATCCCGCCGCTACATGGCGGCCGTGATCGCGCTCGCCTTCGCGGGTCTTCTGATCCTGGCCCAGGTCGGAATGTTCACCGGCATCGTGAAGGGCGCGACCGCGACGGTGGACCGCTCGCGCGCCGACCTGATGATCATGCCGGCCAAGTCCGAGAGCCTGATCAATTCCGGCCCGACCAGCCTGCCGCGGCGCCTCGGCCCGCAGCTCTATCTCAACCCTGAGGTGGCGGAGGTCGCCAGCTTCGACGGCGGCGGCGGACGCTGGAGCAACACGCCGGGCAAGGGGCAGAAGCAGGTGACCACCTTCGTGCAGGTCAACATGGTCGACCCCGAGGTCGGCGCCGTGACCCTGCCCACCGACTATTCCGAGGCGACCCGCATCGCGCTCCTGGAGCCCTATGCCGCCGCCGTCGACCGCACGGCGCTGGCGCGGCTCGGCGTGAAGCTGAACGACACCGCCACGGTCAACGGCAAGACCATCCACATCCGCGCCGTGCTCGACGGCTATCCGGACATGAACAACGCCTCGGTGACGGTGTCTCGCGACACGCTTCGGCTGCTGGGCATGCTGGAGAAGGGCGAGAAGACCGGCCCCCTGATGGTGCGCCTGAAGGACCCGGCCCGGGCCGAGGCGGTGCGCGACCAGCTGAACGCGGTCTCCAAGGGCGCCTATCGCGCCTGGACCCGGGCCGAGCTCTCCAAGGCCAACGAGGGCGCCCTGCTCAAGGAGCAGATCATCGGCCTGTTCCTGATCTCCTCGGCGGTGCTGGGCTTCCTGATCGGGGTCGGCATCACGTCCATGACCCTGCGCGGCGCGATCCTGGCCAACATCAAGGAGTTCGCCACCCTGCGGGCGCTGGGCGTCTCGATGGGCTCGCTGCGGGTGATCGTGCTGGAGCTGTCCTTCTGGGTCGGCCTGGCGGGCCTGCTGGCCACGGCGGTCTTCACCTACGGCGTCTATCTGCTGGGCAAGAGCGGCGGCGTGCCGATGGGCTTCCCGCCGGTGGCGGTGATCCTGGTCGCCCTGCTGCTGATGGTGATCTCGCTGGCCTCGGGCCTGTTCTCCCTCGGCGTCCTCAAGAAAAGCCAACCGGCGGACCTGCTGCGATGACCCCTGCCTCCCGCGTCGCGATCGAGGCCAAGGGCCTGACCAAGCGGTTCAAGACCGGCCGCACCTTCATCGAGGTGCTGAAGCAGGTCGACTTCGACGCGCGCCACGGCGACGTGACCATGGTCATGGGCCCCTCGGGCTCGGGCAAGTCGACCCTGGTGGCGACCTTGTCGGGCCTGCTGCGGCCGGACGACGGCCAGGTGACCGCCATGGGCCAGGACCTGTGGAGCCTGCGCCCCGGCCGGATCGACAGGTTCCGCCTGGACCACTGCGGCTTCATCTTCCAGGGCTTCAACCTGTTCTCGGCCCTCACCGCCCTGCAACAGGTCACCACGGTCCTGAAATACACCGGCCTTTCGCCCGCCGAAGCCAAGGAACGGGCGACGATCGCGCTCTCCGAGGTCGGCCTCGCCAACCGCCTGCACCAGCGGCCGACCGAGCTGTCCGGCGGCGAGAAGCAGCGGGTGGCCATCGCCCGCGCGCTCGCCAAGCAGCCACGCCTGCTGTTCGCCGACGAGCCGACCTCCGCCCTGGACGGCGAGAACGGCCAGGTGGTGATCCAGCTCCTGCAGCGCGCCGCCAAGCAGCACGACGCGGCGGTGATCTGCGTGACCCACGACCCGCGGCTCGAGGCCTATGCCGACCGCATCATCCACATCGAGGACGGCCGCATCCTGGACGACCGGCGCACGACGCCGGCCCACGAGAGCGCCCGTCAACCCGAGCTCATCGAGGCCTAAGACAATGTTCGCCTTTCTCCGCCGCCGGATCGCCTGGGTCATCGCCGCGGTCGTCGTCATCGCCGTGGGCGGGGCGTTGGTCCTGCAGGGCCAGGCCAAGGCCAAGAAGGCCGAGGCGGCCAAGATCGCCGCCGCCAACGCGCCCAAGAGCCCCTATGTCGCCATCGCCAACGGCAAGGCCGACGTCGAGGGCGGCATGATCCAGGTCGCCGCCCGCCGCGCCGGCATCGTGCGCGAGGTGTTCGTCCACGAGGGCGACCTGGTGACCAAGGGCCAGATCCTCGCCCGCCAGGAGGACGA
>CAMFHW010000100.1 GCA_945952175.1 uncultured Phenylobacterium sp.
CGACATGCGCACCCCCCTCACCCGCCTGCGTCAGAAGCTCGAGCGGGGCCTGGCCAGGCCATCGGAACGCGGCGCGGCCCTTGAGAGCGCGCTGGCCGACCTCGACGCCATCCTCGGCACGTTCGCCGCCCTGCTGCGCATCGCCCAGATCGAGGCCGGCGCGCGCAGGGCGGCGTTCCGGCGCACGAACCTGTCGGACGTGGCGCGCACCGTTGTCGAGGCCTTCGCGCCATCTGCCGAGGACGGCCGCCAATCCTTGACCCTGCAGAGATCGGATCCCATCCAGGTGGACGGCGATCCGGAATTGCTCACCCAGATGCTTGCCAACCTGATTGAGAACGCGCTGCGCCACGCCGGCTCCGGCGCGCATATCGAGGTCGGGCTCGAGGGGGCGCCTTCCGGCCCCGTGCTATGGGTCCGCGACGACGGGCCCGGTGTTCCCGAGATCGAGCGCGAGCGTCTGTTCGACCGCTTCTACCGTCTCGAGCGCAGCCGCTCGACGCCGGGAAGCGGCCTCGGGCTCGCCTTGGTCTCCGCCGTGGCGAAGCTCCACGCCGCCGAAGTGCGTCTTGCGGACGCGCGCCCCGGCTTGGAGGCGAGGATCAGCTTTCCGGCTCCGCCAGGCAGCCTGGCCACGCGCGCCGCGACCGCCCATCCGGGCCTGGGCGACGCTTACTGAGAGAGGATCACGATGAACCATCTGAACTGGCAGGGTTGGGCTGTCTTATCCGCCATTTTCGCCGCCATGACCGCGATCCTGGCGAAGATCGGGGTCGACGAGCTCCCGGCGCCGTTTGCGACCTTGGTCCGCACCGGGGTGATCCTGATCATCGTAGCCGGCATGTGGGCGGCACAGGGCGCGCCGATCGGCAACCTCGTGGGCGCGCCCCGAACCGCGGTCGCCCTCGTCGGGTCAGGCGCCGCCACAGGGCTCTCCTGGCTCTGCTATTTCCAGGCGTTGAAGATGGGCGAGGCCTCAAGGGTTGCGCCCCTGGACAAGCTCAGTGTTGTCCTGGTCGCGGCCTTCGCCGCCCTTTTTCTCGGCGAGCGCCTGGACGTGAGGGGATGGGCTGGCGTCGGCCTCATCGCCGGTGGGGCGCTGCTGGTCGCGATGCGCCGCTAAGCGGCCCGGACGCGCGTCCGTGGAGCCGCGGCGGCGGCGCTTCGATTGCACGTTTGAGACTTGGAAGGTCCATCGCGGCGGTCCGCCTGCGGGGATGGTTTCGGCCATGGACGCGACGCCACCCGTTGCGGAACGGCGTTCGGGTCAATTCAGGTCTAGCGAGCGGCCCAAGACCCAGCAGAAAGGCGCCCGATGACATCAGGATGGTCGAGGTCCCGCGACGAACCTACGCCAACCTCATGCGCGGCCATGCATGTATGATGGTCGAAATTCCGGGACAGCGCCGATGACACGGGCAAATGAGACTCGCATCCTGGTTCCGGTCGGCGCCCTGGGCGCCGGCGTCCGGGCGGACGAAGTCGAGGCAGGGCTGGCCTTGTCGCCACACGCCATCGCCCTGGACGCGGGATCCACCGACAGCGGACCCGCGTACCTGGCCAGCGGCAAGTCCAAGTACAGCCGGGCGGCGGTGAAACGAGACCTGACGGTTCTGATGGCCGCGCGCGCGAAAGCCGGCATCCCGCTGCTGATCGGTTCGTGCGGCACGTCGGGTTGCGACATGGCGCTGGACTGGACGCTTGAGACCGTCCTGGAGGTGGCGCGCGAGCAGGGCGGCAGGCCGCGGATCGCGGTGCTGTATTCCGAGCAGGACAAGTCCGTGCTGCGGGCGAAGGCCGCGGCGGGCGCCGTGAAACCCCTGGCGCCGATGGGGCCGCTGGAGGAGGAGGCGCTGGACGCCTGTTCCCACATCGTCGCGCTGCTGGGCCCCGAGCCCTATATCGCCGCTCTGGATGGGGGGGCCGACATCGTGCTGGGCGGCCGCACCACCGACACCGCCGTGCTGGCCGCCGCGGCGCTGAGGCGCGGAGGCCACGCCGGCGCCGCGTGGCACGCCGCCAAGACCGCGGAATGCGGTGGCCAATGCACGCTCAATCCGACCTATCCCGGCGTGATGGTGAGCGTCGACAGCGAGGGATTCTCGATCGCGCCGCTCAGCACGGCGAACCGGTGCACGCCGCAGACCGTATCGGCGCACATGCTGTATGAGAACGCCGACCCGTTCCGCCTCACCGAGCCCGGCGGCTTGCTCGATGTGGCCGACGCCCGCTATGCGGCGGTTGACGAACGCACTGTGCGCGTCACCGGCTCGCGCTGGGAACCGGCTCCATACACCCTGAAGCTGGAAGGCGCCGGAGCCGGGCCTTTTCAGACGATGATGCTGGTGGGCATCGAAGATCCGGCTGTGCTGGCCGATGTCGATGCCTTTGTCGGGCGCATGCAGCACGCCCTGGAGCGGCGCCTCGCCCGGACCCTGGCGCACGAGGTGGCGGCCACCATCGACATCTCCCTGCGGCCCTATGGCTGGAACGCGGTCTCCGGGCGTCCACCGCCGCAGGGAGCTGCGCCGCCCCGCGAGATCGGACTGATGTTTGTCGCCACGGCGCCAACCCAGGCCCTGGCCACCGAGGCGGCCAAGATCTGCAACCCCTTCTTCTTCCATCTGCCGGCGGGGGAAGGCATGGAGATGCCCAGCTACGCCTTCCCCTTCTCTCCGGCCGAAATCGAACGTGGCCAGGTGTTCGCCTTTCACCTGAATCACGTGGTTTCGGTCGAGAGTCCGTTCGAGCTGATGCGCACGCGCTGGGTCGAGAGCGCCATCGGAGCCGACCATGACTAAGCTGCGGGACGTTTGTCGCCACATACGCTCCAAGAACGCCGGCCCGTTCTGGATCACGGTCGACCTGTTCTTCGACGGCGGCGAGACCTATGCGCGCCATGCGGACGATCCCGCGATTGGCCCCGATGCCGTGGCGGTGCTTTTCGGCGTGGATCCAACCCAGGTGAAGCGGTTCAGGATCGACGATCTCAACGTGGTCAAGCTCTCTTACCCGCGCGCTCGGCCCCAGGGCGGGGCATTCGAGCGCGATATGCACGGGGGCCAGCAGTATGTGCCGCTGCTGGACATCGATCTGGGTGGATGAACGCCGTTCGCCTTGGCGCTTTGAGCTCGCCACGACCAGGGTTCACAGCGCCAGGGCGCCGGCGAGCAGCGCGAACGGGGTCTGGCAGCGCTTCAAACACCATTGCGCGAGGCTTGCATCCGCTCGCCATCCTGCCTCAATGCGCGCATCGCGATGAAGGATTGGGACTTCTTGACGCCCAGCGCCGCTTTGCGAACGGACTCCATCCGCGTCGGCGGGCTGCGCGGGCGAGCGATCGACGTCGCCCTGAAAATGGTCGAGGCGCGTGGCGCTGAGGCGGTCAATCTACGCGACCTAGCCAGCGAACTCGGGACGGGTCCAGCCAGCCTCTACTACCACTTCGCCAACAAGGACGCGCTGATGGCCGAACTGGCCGTGGAGGGCTTTCGGCGCCTGAGGGCGGACTTCGCCGCCGCGCTGGCCGACCTTCGCGGGCGCTCGCCGCTGCATGCCTGCGGCGATGCCTATTTGAAGTACGCCCGCATCCATCCGCGGCTCTATCGGGTGATGTATGCCGAGCGCCTCCTGACCGGCTATCCCGTGGCCCGCGAGGCCGAGGCCGCCGCCTTCGCCACGTTCGCCGAAGGTATCTCGCCGGGCGAGACATCGAACGGCGCTCTGGCCGATCGTGCGATGGCGTTGTGGGCGTTTGGCCGAGGCATCGCGGCCCTCACGCTTTCCGCGGCCGAAGGCGATGGTCCGCCTCCGCGCGAGCTGTCCCGCCAGATCGTACGCGGCCTTGAGAGCCTGATGGGCCAGCCTATCCGCCGGCCGCGCCCTGCGGAATGACGGCGGTCGGCTCGAACACGGCCAGCCGCGGCGCCGTGATCAGGCTGGCATAGGCCACGTAGACGCGATGAGTGAGGGGATCGACGGCCAGCGTATGGGCGCCGTAGTGCAGGCGGATGGCGCTCAAGGTTCGGTATTGGTCAGGGCTGTCCTGCTGGATCACGGACATGACGCCCGATTTTCCGGTCGCGTAGATGCGCCGAAGGCCGGCGTCGTATGCCACCGAGTCCGGGCCGCCGCCGATCGGCAAGGAAGCCACGACCTTGTGCGTGGCGAGGTCGAGCACGACCAGCAGGGCGTCGCCGCAGACGACGAACAGCCTCCGGTCGGCGGTATCGAGGGCGGCGCCGGTCGGCCCGGCGCACGGCTTCAAGGGCCAACGATCGAGAACCGCACGGTGCGCCACATCGACGACGGCAACCACGCCGAGGTCCGCCAGGTTCTGGTAGATCAAGCCGGTCTGAGGGTCGAAGACCGCGAACTCGGGCTTTCCGCCCAGCGCGATCGTTCCGGCCTTCGCCTGCGTCGCAGGATCAATCAGGGTCGCTAGATTCGGATCGCCGTTGACGGCGTAGAGGAGTCGGTCGGCGGGGTCGAAGATCATGCCGTCGGCGTCCGGGTCGACGTGAATGTGCTTGAGGGTCACGCCGGAAGCGGCGTCGAACGCGTCGACGTGGTCCGAGGCGCTGCGTGTGACGAACGCCACGGGGCTGGCCGGATCCTTGGCGACGCCGTGCGCTTCGCCGTCGCCAGGAAACATCGCCGCGCTGGCAGGCAAAGGGCCTGCGCCCAAAGGAATCCTGTAGACCGCGCCGGTGCTCTCGTTGGTCGCCCAGAGCGTGCGCCCGTCGACGGTCAGGTAATCCATGATACTGAGAAGCCCGCCTCCGCCCTTGGGCAGGCCGATAAATCCGACGAAGCGCGTGTCCGCCGTCGTGGCGGGCGCGCCAGGGAAAGCGAGCCAGATCACCAGGGCGCCTGCCGCGACCAGTCCGATTCCGAGCAGGGCGAGGACAGCCTGTATCGAACGTCTGACGATCGGCGGCACGGGCATCCGCTGCTCCATGGGGGGCGGTCATTCGCCAGACCGTTCGGCCTTTGCCAACGCGGCGAGAATGAGGGGCCGGTCTCGAACGCCGTTCCGCAACGGCGCTGTCCTAAGGCTCGGACCGAATACTATTGAATGGAATTCCGGATCGACGCGCCGGGCTTTTCGAAACGACGACAAGGGCCGAACCGCGTGCGTGCGAGCTGAAGCCGCTCAAAGTGTCACTGAATGCCGCTGACTCTTGATCAGCGGGTCGAGGGTTTGAACCCTCAGCGATCGACAATTCGGTCCAGAGAAGACCGCTGCGTTCCAGCGACCGCTGACCGTGGCGCTGAATGCAACAAGCGTTTCCGACCAGGGAAAATCACCCGGCGCCCGCGCCCCAGCCCTTCCCCGTCCCCTGAGGGTCAGGGAACCAGGTGCATCGCCCACTGGACGAACACGGTCGCCGCCGCCAGCAGGCCGATCATGCAGCCGAAGCAGACGGCGCTCTCGCCGAGCGTCTTGGGACGATGATGGATGGGCTCATGAACGCTCATCGGTCTCCTCCATCGCGCCAGCTTGCTCTCAGGGGCCCGCCGTTCGCGATGGGGAAGCATGCGCCGGATTTCAAGGCTTGGCTAGAGCCCTGATTTTCAGCGCGAATTCGAGGACTTAGTCATCTTTCGCCAACAAATGCCGCAGGGTGGAGCGAAGGGCCTCGGCGACGGCCGCATGATCCGAGTCCGGATTGTTCACGCTGCGGATCAGCATGCCCTCGAAGATCATGCTGAGAACCTCGCCCCGCGCATCGCGCTCGGCCTCGCTCAGCCCGGCCGGGCCGGTGCGCTTCAGGATCTCCTTGCGGAATGTCCGCTCCTCGGCGTCCGACCGGCGCACGATCTCGGCCACCCGCGGATTGCGCGCCGCCTCGGCGAACACCTCCAGCCGCAGGGCCGCCCGTTCGGGATCGTAGTTCCAGGCCAACGACTCGTCGGCCTTCGCGATGATGGCCTCGGTCAAGGGAACGCCGGAATCCTCGAGTTCGGCGAACCGCTCGCGCATCTCCTGCACGTCCTGATCGACGAGGGCGGCGATGATCGCCTCCTTGTTCTCGAAATAGCGGTAGATCTGGCCCACGCTCATGTTCGCCGACTGGGCGATGTCTGCCATGCTGGCGCCATGGAACCCCGCGCGCCGCGCACAGAGCGCGGCTGCGGCCAGGATCTGCTGTTTTCGGACCTCGACCGTAGGGCGGATCGAGGACGAGGAATCCGTCATCAGGACCTTCAATTGTGCATTGCACAAATTTAACATGGCCGGCGTTGACTTAGGGTCAGCCCGATCCTATCTCGGCCAGGATTGAGAATGAACGTTCATTCTCACATTGTCCCGATACCGCTGTTCGTCAAGGCCCGACGCCCTGCGACAGCCTGCCGCTCCGGGTGTGCGCCGATGTCGAAACTCCTCTCCGCCGGCGCCAGCGCCGTCCTCCTGCTGGTCCTCGCCGCCTGCGGGGCCAAGCCTCAGCAGGGCTTCGATCCCAACGCCCCGGCGGCGGTGGGGGTCGTGACCATCCGCACCGAGCCGGTCACCCTGACCTCCGAGCTCAGCGGCCGCACCTCCGCCTTCCTGGTCTCCGAGGTCCGGCCCCAGGTCAGCGGCGTGGTCAAGGCCCGCCTGTTCCAGGAAGGCTCCAACGTCCACGCCGGCCAGCCGCTCTACCAGATCGATCCGGCCACCTATGCGGCGAGCCTCTCCAGCGCCAAGGCCGGCCTCGCCCAGGCCCAGGCCGCCTATGCGACCGCCAAACTCAAGGCCGACCGCTACAAGGAGCTGGTCGCCATCAACGCCATCTCCAAGCAGGACAATGACGACGCCCAGGCCACGGCCCAGCAGGCCGCCGCCAACGTCCAGGCCCAGCGCGCCGCGGTCGACCAGGCCAGCATCAATCTCGGCTACACCAAGGTCTTCGCACCGATCTCCGGTCGCATCGGCAAGTCCTCGGTGACGCCGGGCGCCCTGGTCACCGCCAGCCAGGCCACGGCGCTCGCCACCGTCCAGAACCTCGACAGGATCTATGTCGACGTCACCCAGTCGTCCGCCGACCTGCTGAAGCTTCGCCACGACATGGCCAACGGCCAGATCGGCGCCGCCAACTCCGCACAGGTCACCCTGGTCCTGGAGGACGGCTCCACCTATCCGATCTCCGGAACCCTGGCCTTCTCCGACATCACGGTCGACCCGGGCACCGGCTCGGTCGGCCTGCGCGCCGTCTTCCCCAACCCGAAGGGCGACCTGCTCCCCGGCATGTACGTGAAGGCCCGCATCAGCAAGGGCGTGGCCGCCACCGGCATCCTGGCCCCCCTGCCCGCGATCAGCCGCAACGCCAAGGGCCAGCCCACCGCCTTCGTGGTCGGGGCGGGCGACAAGGCCGAAGAGCGGGTGCTGACCGTCAGCCAGACCGTCGGCGACAAGTGGCTGGTGACCAGCGGCCTCAAGCCCGGCGACCGGTTGATCGTCGAGGGCCTGCAGAAGGTCCATCCCGGCGGCGCGCTGAAACCCGCGCCCATGGCCGCCGCGCGCTAGGTCCCGACCATGTTGTCCCGCTTCTTCATCGACCGGCCGATCTTCGCCTGGGTCGTCGCCATCGTCATCATGCTGGCCGGCGCCCTGGCGATCCGTTCGCTGCCCATCGCCCAGTATCCGGACATCGCCCTGCCCCAGGTCGCGATCCAGGCCAACTATCCCGGCGCCTCGGCCAAGACCGTCGAGGACAGCGTCACCCAGGTGATCGAGCAGAAGATGAAGGGCCTCGACGGGCTCGCCTACATCTCCTCGGCCAGCGACGGGTCGGGTGCGGCCACGATCACCCTGACCTTCAAGGGCGGCACCAATATCGATATCGCCCAGGTGCAAGTGCAGAACAAGCTGCAGACCGCCACCGCGCTCCTGCCCCAGGAGGTCCAGCAGCAGGGCCTCAGCGTGGTGAAGTCGACCCGCAACTTCCTGATGGTGGTCGGCCTCTATTCCGAGGACAACAAGGCCTCCAATTCCGACCTCGCCGACTACATCGCCACCAACCTGCAGGACCCGATCAGTCGGGTCGACGGGGTCGGCGACGTCCAGCTGTTCGGCGCCCAGTACGCGATGCGCATCTGGCTGGATCCGGACAAGCTCACCTCCTACAGCCTGACCCCGGCCGATGTGATCGCCGCCATCAGGGCCCAGAACGCCCAGGTCTCCGCCGGCCAGCTCGGCGGGACGCCCGCCCTGCCCGGCACGGTGCTCAACGCCACCATCAGCGCCCAGGCCCGCCTGCAGACCGCCGACCAGTTCCGCCAGATCATCCTGAAGACCACCGCAGACGGGACGCACGTCTATCTGCGCGACGTGGCCCGGGTCGAGCTCGGCGCCGAGAACTACAATTCGCTCGCCAAGTACAACGGCCAGTCGGCGGCCGGCCTGGCGATCAAACTGGCCCCTGGCGGCAATGCGCTGAACACCGCCAAGCTCGTCAAGGAACGGGTGGCGGAGCTCTCCAAGAGCTTCCCGCAGGGGATCAAGTACGTGATCCCGGTCGACTCCACGCCCTTCGTGCAGCAGTCGATCGAGGAGGTGGTCAAGACCCTGGCCGAGGCCGTGGTCCTGGTCTTCCTGGTGATGTTCCTGTTCCTGCAGAACTGGCGCGCCACCCTCATCCCGACCATCGCCGTGCCGGTGGTGCTGCTGGGCACCTTCGGCATCCTCGCGGCCTTCGGCTTCTCCATCAACACGCTGACCATGTTCGGCCTGGTCCTGGCGATCGGCCTCCTGGTCGACGACGCCATCGTCGTGGTCGAGAACGTCGAGCGGATCATGGAGGAGGAAGGGCTGTCGCCCCGCGACGCCACGCGCAAGTCGATGGGCGAGATCACCGGGGCGCTGATCGGCATCGCGCTCGTCCTGGCCGCCGTCTTCGTGCCCATGGCCTTCTTCGGCGGATCTCAGGGCGTCATCTACCGCCAGTTCTCGGTCACACTGGTCTCGGCCATGGGGCTGTCGGTCCTGGTCGCCCTGGTCCTGACCCCGGCCCTCTGCGCCACCCTGCTGAAGCCCAAGGCGCCCGGCGAGCACATCCAGAAGCGCGGCTTCTTCGGCTGGTTCAACCGCAATTTCGACCACGCCTCGGCCCGCTATCAGGTCCAGGTCGGCAAGATCCTCGGCAAGGGCGGGCGCTGGATGGCGATCTACGCCGCCATCGTCGTGGTCATGGCGCTGCTGTTCATCCGCCTGCCCACCGCCTTCCTGCCGGAGGAAGACCAGGGCACCGTCTACACCCTCGTCCAGCTGCCGCCCGGCGCCACCGAGGAACGCACCCAGAAGGTCCTGAAGCAGGTCGCCGACCATTATCTGGCCGACCATGCCGTGAAGTCGGTCTTCACCGTCTCGGGCTTCAGCTTCGCGGGCGCCGGCCAGAACGCGGGCTTGGCCTTCGTGCGGCTCAAGGACTTCGACGAACGCCACGCCACGGACCTCAAGGCCCCCGCCGTCGCCCAGCGCGCCATGCAGGCCTTCGGCCAGATCCGCGACGCCCAGGTGTTCGCGGTCGTCCCGCCGGCCGTGCCGGAACTGGGCAATTCCTCCGGCTTCGACCTTCAGCTCCAGGATACCGGCGGCGTCGGCCACGAGGCCCTCATGGCCGCCCGCGGCCAGCTGCTGGGCATGGCCGGCGCGGAGAAGGGCGTCACCGGCGTCCGCCCGAACGGCCAGGACGACACGCCCCAGCTGATCATCGACGTCGACCAGGCCAAGGCCGGCGCCATGGGCCTGACCACCGCCGACATCAACGCGGCGCTCAGCACCGCGCTGGGCGGTTCCTATGTGAACGACTTCGTCGACCGCGGCCGGGTCAAGAAGGTGTTCGTACAGGCCGACGCCCCGTTCCGCATGAAGCCGGAGGACCTCGACCGCTGGTACGTGCGCAACGGCCAGGGCCAGATGGTTCCGTTCTCGGCCTTCGCCACCAGCCACTGGATCATCGGCTCGCCCCGTCTCGAGCGCTATAACGGCCTCAGCTCGGTTAACATCCAGGGGTCCCCCGCGCCCGGGAAAAGCTCGGGCGAGGCCATGGCCACCATGGAGCGCCTGGTCGCCAAGCTGCCGGCCGGCATCGGCTACGAATGGACCGGCCTGTCGCTGCAGGAACGCGAGTCCGGCGCCCAGGCCCCGGCCCTTTACGCCCTGTCGATCGTGGTGGTCTTCCTGCTGCTGGCGGCCCTCTACGAGAGCTGGTCGATCCCGCTGTCGGTGATCCTGGTGATCCCGCTGGGCGTCGTCGGCGCGGTGCTGGCGACCACCGTGCGCGGCCTCTCCAACGACATCTATTTCCAGGTCGGCCTGCTCACCACCATGGGCCTGGCCTCGAAGAACGCCATCCTGATCGTCGAGTTCGCCAAGGAACGGCAGGAGGCCGGACTGTCCCTGGTCGACGCGGCGATCGAGGCGGTCCGCATCCGCCTGCGGCCGATCCTGATGACCTCGATGGCCTTCATCTTCGGGGTCATGCCGCTGGCCATCGCCAATGGCCCCGGCTCCGGCAGCCAGCACGCCATCGGCACCGGGGTGATCGGCGGCATGATCTCCGCCGTGGCGCTCGCCATCTTC
>CAMFHW010000101.1 GCA_945952175.1 uncultured Phenylobacterium sp.
CTCCCCCGTTCACGGGGGAGGGGGACCATGCGCAGCATGGTGGTGGGGGCGAGACCGGGCGCGGCGCACGCGACCGCCCCCTTCACCGCCTGACGGCGGTCCCCCTCCTCCGCTTCGCGTGGGAGGAATGGGTTGAACCTGCTCACCCGAGGTCGCCGCCCAGGCCGCGCATCATTTCCACGAAGCCCGGGAACGAGGTGGCGATCATGCCCGGCTCGTCGACGCTGATCGCGCCCTCCGCGGCGAAACCCATGACCAGGTGGCTCATGGCGATGCGGTGATCGCCGTGGGTGACGACCCGCGCGCCGCCGGCGGCCGGATGGTTGCCGCGCGCCGAGCCGACCACGATCAGGCCCTCCGGCTCCTCCTCCACCCCGATGCCGCAGGCGGAGAGGCCGGCGGCCATCAGGGCGATGCGGTCGCTCTCCTTGACCCGCATCTCGCCGATGCCGCGCATGTGGGTCGGCCCGTCGGCGAAGGCCGCCGCCACCGCCAGGATCGGATACTCGTCGATCATCGACGGGGCCCGGGCGGGCGGCACGTCGACGCCGCGCAGGGCCGAGTGGCGGGCGGTGACGTCGCCCACGGGCTCGCCGCCCTCGTCCCGTACGTTCTCGATCACCAGGTCCGCGCCCATCTCCTTCAGGGTGTCGAACAGGCCGATGCGCAGCGGATTGAGCAGCACGCCCTCCACCGTCACTTCCGAGCCCGGCGTGACGATCGCCGCCACCAGGGGGAAGGCGGCCGACGACGGGTCGCCCGGCACCCGGATGCGGGTCCCGGCCAGGCGCTGGCCGCCGGGCAGTTCGATCTGGCGGCCGCCGGCCACCTCATGGACCTGCACCACCGCCCCGAAGGCGCGCAGCATGCGCTCGGTATGGTCGCGCGTCGGCTCGGGCTCGATCACCCGCGCGCCGCGGTCGGCATGCAGGCCGGCCAGCAGCACCGCCGACTTCACCTGGGCCGAGGGCTCCGGCAGGCGATACTCGATGCGGCGCAGACCGCCGCCCTTGAGCGTCAGCGGCAGGCGACCGCCCGAGCGGCCCAGGAACAGGGCCCCCATCTCGCGCAGCGGCTTCATCACCCGGTTCATCGGCCGCCCGCGCAGGGAGGCGTCGCCGGTGAAGGTGGCCGCCAGGTCGAACCCGGCGGCCGCCCCCATGATCAGCCGCACGCCGGTGCCGGCGTTGCCGCAGTCGACGACGCCCGAGGGCTCCTTGAACTCGCCCTGGCCGACGACGCGCCAGCGGCCGTCGCCCAGTTGCGCCACCTCCGCCCCGAAGGCGCGCATGGCGTCGGCCGTGCGCAGCACGTCATCGCCTTCGAGCAAGCCTTCGATTTCCGTCGTCCCCTCGGCGAGGGCCCCCAGGATCAGGGACCGGTGGGAGATCGACTTGTCGCCCGGGGCGCGCACGCGGCCCCGCAGCGGGCCGCCGCGTTTCGCGGTCAGTCCAGCCGGCGTCATGGTATTTTCGGGCCTCCTTAAGGCCTATGATTTTTCCGAGGGGCTTTGCTTTTGACAGCGGCGCCGCCGCGTGGCAAGGGAGCCGGCTTCAATTCACTCCCTCTATAGAGGCCCGCCCCTTTGGCCATTCCTGAACTGGGCGCAAAGCAAGTCTGCCCCAACTGCCAGGCGAAGTTCTACGACCTGAACAAGCGTCCGGCACACTGCCCCAAGTGCGACACCGAATTCGATCCGGACGAAGCCGTCCGCAGCCGCCGGGTCCGCGCCCGCGCCGCCCCGGTCGATCATGACCTGGACGACGAGCGCGAAGATCAGGTCCGCGGCAAGGCGAGCGACGACGAGGAAGACGAGGACGAGGAGGCTCAGACCCCCGAACTCGACGAAGCCGTCGACGAGCCGATCCTGTCGACCGATGACGACGACGAGGACGGCGAACCCGCCGCTGCGCCCGAGGACGAGCTGGCCGGCTTCCAGGAAGACGACGAGCTGGAGGACGAGGACGAAGGCGACGACGTGCCCTTCCTCGAAGAGGACGAGGACGACGATTTCGACGACACCGAGATCGACGGCCTGCCCGGCGAAGGCGACTCCGACGACTGACGAAAACCGTGCGACAAACCCGCCCGCATTTTTCCTGCGGGCGGGCTTGATCGTTGCGAACTGTCAGACTAGGTTCCGCGCCTCTTCGGGGCGGGGGTCGCAAGGCCCGAACCCGAAGACCCGAGACCTCGGGGCTATAGCTCAGTTGGTAGAGCGCTTGAATGGCATTCAAGAGGTCAGCGGTTCGACTCCGCTTAGCTCCACCATGAGGGCCCGCCGGTAACCCCGGCGGGCCTTCGCCTTTTCCGGCTCCCGGCCAATGACGCCGACCGTCTTGTTAGGCTAGCTTGCCCTCGCGCCGCGAAACGACGGCGGGGAGGATCATGCCATGCATCGTCGAGCCGCCTGGGCCGCCATCGCCCTGCTCGCCGCCACGCGCGCCATCGCGGCGCCGGCGCCGGCGGATACGGTCTACCTCCATGGCCACGTGATCACGGTCGACGAGGCGCGCCCAAGCGCCCAGGCCGTGGCCGCCCGCGCCGGCCGCATCGTCGCGGTGGGCTCCGACGCAGCCATCAGCCGCCTGCGCGGCCCGCAGACCCGGGTGGTGGACCTGGCCGGCAAGACCCTGTTGCCCGGCTTCGTCGACGGTCACAGCCACATCGGCGACCTGATGGGACTGTGGACCCTCGCCGACCTGTCGCCGCCGCCGGTGGGCGCGACCAGCTCCGTGTCCGACATCCAGAAGGCCATGCGCGCCTATATCGCCGGCCATGACCTGCCGGCGGGCGATCTGGTTGTGGGCGTCGGCTATGACGACAGCCTGCTGACCGAAAAGCGGCATCCGAACCTGGCCGAGCTGGACGCCATCGCGCCGGGCCGTGCGATCTGCCTGGTGCACGTCTCCGGCCATCTGGCCCGCTGCAACAGCCTGGGGCTGGCGCGGATCGGCGTCTCGCGCGACACCCCCGACCCGCCCGGCGGCCGCATCGGCCATGACGCGAAGGGTGCGCTGGACGGCGGTCTGCAGGAGCAGGCGGTGTTCCGGGTCCTGGCCGCCCTGCGTCCGCCCAGCCTGGATCAGGCGGAGCGGAACTTCGACGAGATCCAGACCTACTATGCCAGCCTGGGCTACACGACCGCCCAGGACGGCCAGACCTCCAGCCCTCTGACCTTCGACGTCCTGCTGGCCGCCCAGAAGGCCGGGACCTTGAAGCTCGACATCGCCTCCTATCCGAAATGGACCCTGGTCGACGACCTCGTGGCCAAGCGGGGCGTGAAGATCGGCGGCCCTTATGTGAACCATCTGAAGTTCGCCGGGGTGAAGATCACCGAGGACGGCTCGCCCCAGGGCAAGACCGCCTATCTGTCCCAGCCCTATCTGAAGCCGCCGCCGGGCGAGGCGGCCGACTATCGCGGCGCCCCGATCGTGCCGGCGGCCGAGCTCGACGCCTTCTACGAGCGCTTCATGGGGCGCGGCTGGCAGGTCCAGACCCACTGCAACGGCGACGCCTGCATCGACCTGGTCCTGGCCGCGATCCGCAAGGCCTATGCGGCCCATCCTGAGGCCCGCGCCACCCGTCCGGTGATCGTCCATTCGCAGGTGACCCGCACCGACCAGCTCGCCGCCTATCGGGAGCTGGGGATTTTCCCGACCTTCTTCGCCGAGCACACCTTCTACTGGGGCGACTGGCACCGGGACGAGACGCTGGGCCCGGCCCGCGCGGCCTTCATCAGTCCCACCGCCGCGGCGCTGAAGGCCGGGGTGAAGTTCAGCCTGCACACCGACGCCCCGGTCGTGCCGCCGGCCCCCATGCACGTCTGGTGGAGCGCGGTGAACCGGGTGACGCGCAGCGGCCGGGTGCTGGGGCCGGACCAGAGGCTCACCCCCATGCAGGCCCTGAAGGCGCTCACCATCTGGCCGGCCTGGCAGCACTTCGACGAGGCCGAGCGCGGCTCGATCATCCCCGGCAAGGCGGCTGATTTCGTGATCCTGGGCGCCGATCCGCTGCGCGCGGACCCGATGTCGATCAAGGACATCCCGGTGCTCGCCACGATCAAGGCCGACAAGCCGATCTACGAGAAGGGCGTGACGCCGGTCGTCCGGACGCCCTTCGCCGGTGTCGCGCCTAAGCCCTGGGCGTCAGACGAATGAGGTCGAGCTTGGCCAGCAACATCAAGGCGGCGACGCGGCCGGGACTGCCGGAGCCCAGGGCGGCCACCGCCTCGCCCACCGTGGCCGCGCCGCCGAGGATGGCGGCGTGCAAGGCCTCGATGTCGTCTCGCGGGACGGCGTCCGGCGCGACGATATAGTCGACCACTCTGAGCGCGAGCAGGTCAGCGAGGGCGGCTTTGCTGTCGGGCGCCGGCGCGACGCCCCAAGAGGCGCTGATGGCGGCCGAGCCGAAGCCCTCGAACAGCGTGAAGGGGTCGGGCCGATTGGGCCAACGGACCGCGGGCTCGGAGGCCGGCCGGAGCGCTTCCAGCTCCCCGACCAGGTCGTTGAACTGGTCGAGCACGACGCTCCAGTCGAACAACGCCTTGGCCCGCGCCCGGCCCGCCGCGCCCAGCCGCGCCCGCAGGCCGGGATCAGTCGCCAGGGCGACCATGCGCTCGACCAACGGCGCGATATCGACCGACGTGGCCATACTGGTGCGGCTCAGATAGCGATCGTAGCTCTCGACACCAGCGGCGTGCCGCACCGCCATCTCCCGGCCGGCGCCCTGGGGCGGCATCACCACCGGGATTCGATAGCCGTCGACGCCGTCGCGAACGGTGTCCTTGTAGCCGTCCCAATCGCTGACCAGAACTGGCAGGCCCGCAGCCATGGCCTCGACCGGCGTGAGGCCGAAGGTCTCCTGGATATTGTCCGATAGCGAGGTGAAGACGTCGGTCGCCAGCCAGGCGTTGCGATAGGCATCGGCATCGTCGCCGCGGGCATGGATGAAGCGCACGGATGGCGCCATCACCCGTCGGGCCTCCTCGAACGCGTCAGCGATGTGCTGGTTCGGATATTGGCCCGCCTCGATGCAGACGATCGACCGGCCCGTGCGACGCGCCACCTGTTCGGCCGCGAGATAGAGCGGCGCGGGATGAGCCTTGGCGTGAAAGCTCAGGCGCCCCGCGAACAGGAAGACCACGTCGTCCGGGCCGAACCCAAACGCCTGCCGCGCCATGGCGACAGCCTCCGGGGAGCGGTCGAGCGCATCGGTGTCTACGCCGAGCGGGATGATCGGCAGCACGGGCGCGCTGAAGCGGGTCGCGCCCCAGTGCGCGGCCATCCAGTCGCGCATGTCGGCCTGGATCCGGCCGACCACCGTTCGCGCGGCTCGGGACGTGCAGATCAAGGCGTCCCACGACTGGAACGGCGCCGCGACCATCTGGGCGACGAGATCCATGGCCTGGTGGGACGACAACGTGTGGGTCAGGCCGATCAAGCTGTGGTTTGCGGGGCTGCCGAAGTTTCGCGTGTGGGCAAGATCGCTGGAGATCGGGGCGGCGGTGTAGACCGCGCCCAGTTCCGCCAGCCCCCGATAATTGAACGGCGATCGCCAATTGACCGTGCCCCGGAAGCCGTCGCCCCGGAGTTGGCGCAGCATGGTCCGCGCCAGGTCTTGCGACCGGGTCATGGCGGTGATTTCGGCGTCCGCCCATTTCCGGGCCACGGCCTTCATGAAGGCCTTGCCGCTCGCCTGGCGGCCCATGAGCTTCTTCTCGGTCGAGAAGCCGTCGATCTCGTAGTGGATGGCGAACTTCGGCGCGGTCATGATGTTCCGATTTGGCTGGCGGCGTCGCCGGATTAGCACAAGGCGCCGGTGTCGGAAGCCTCCGCTCGCCGCCCCGGTTGCGAGGCGACCGCCCGGTCACCATATATCCGTCATCCGGCGGATCGCGCCGATCCCGGGCGATCCTGCCGGAGAGTCGCTTATCGCGAGGACTCCGGATGAACAGGTCGATCGTCTTCGACAGCCCCTTCCTGCTCGGCTTCGAGCACACCCGCAACCTGATCGAGCGCGCCGCCAAGGCCGCCTCGGAAGGCTATCCTCCCTACAATGTCGAGGATCGCGGGGACGGCGCCCTTCGCATCACCCTGGCGGTCGCGGGCTTCACGCCCGAGACCCTGCAGGTGACGCTCGAGGATCGCCAGCTCACCATCGCCGGGCGGCGTGAGGACGCCAGCAAGGGCGAGGAGGCCTATCTCCATCGCGGAATCGCCGCACGCGGCTTCGTACGCAGCTTCGTCCTGGCGGACGGCGTGGAGGTCGACCGGGCCCTTCTCGAGCACGGTCTCCTGCACATCGATCTGTCCCGGCCGCAGCCGGAAAGACAAGTGAAGCAGATCCCCATCCAGACGGCCGGCTGAACCCAGCGGCGTCGAGGGACGTTAGGAATTCAAGGAGGTGGTCATGATGACGCCTATTCTCACTACCGAAGCCTTCGCCGCCCTGGGCGGCCCGGACCTGGTCTACGTGCGCCCCATCAAGGCGGCCGAGATCATCGCGTCCACGCCGGCGGCCCAGATCCAGGGCTTCCAGCTCGATCCCGAGCAGACCCTCTATGCGGTCCACCGCGCCGATGGCGAGCGCCTCGCGGTGATGACCGACAAGGACTCGGCGGTCGCCGCCGCCCTGGCCCACGAACTGGCGCCGGTCTCGGTGCACTGACACCCACGGCTGTCGTCCCGGCTTTCGCGCAAGCGGAAGGCCGGGACCCATAGACACCGATCTTTCCGGAAATCCCCGCGCTCATGGGTCCCGGGCAAGCGCCAAGGCGCTTCCCGGGATGACGCTCGGGACGTGTCTGAACTAGGCCGCGGTCGAGCGGATGTCCTGGGCCAGCAGGACATGGATGGCGTCGGGCGTGCGCGCCTGGCGGAGCTGTTCGCGCAGGTCGCCCTGGCGCAGCAGGCGCGAGACGCGGGCGAGCGCCCGCAGATGCTCGGAGCCCGCCTCGGCCGGCGAGAACAGCGCGAAGAACAGGTCGACCGGCTGATCGTCGATCGCCCCGAAATCCACCGGATGCTCCAGGCGCACGAAGACCGCGCGCATGCGCTCCAGGCCTTCCAGCCGGGCGTGCGGCACGGCCACGCCATAGCCCACGCCGGTCGAGCCGGCCTGCTCGCGCTCGGCCAGGGCGTCGAGCACCTCGCCCGCCTCCAGCCCGAAATTGCGCGCGGCGATATCGGCGATCACGGCCAGGACCTGGCGCTTGTTCGGCGCGCTCGCGCGCGGCGCGATCGCCGCGCGGTCCAGAATCTCACCCATCAACATCTTAGTCTCGTGACGCCCAATCTGACTCGTCGGTCCCCGCCCCACGACCGCCCGGAGACGCTGAAAGGCGGAACCCTAGACAGAGGTTCCGTTGACCGCGTTCCCGTCCGGAGATTTCGTGCGTTCCGGGTCGATCCAGCCGATATTTCCATCTGGGCGGCGGTAGACCACGGACAACCCGCCGTGAGCGGCGTTCCTAAACACGATTGTTTGAGATTCCGTCAAGTCCAACTCCATGACCGCCATGGAAACGGTCATAGCGCGGATCGGCTTTTCCGTTTCCGCGATGACCATCGCGGAGGGGACATGGCTTGAGGCCTGTGACGATTCGTCGTCCCAGGCGTCGTCGTCCTCGCCCTCGGGGGCGCGGATCACGAAATAGGAGGCGGTTTCCGCCTGCCTGGCGTTGGCCGCGGCCGAGTGGCTCTTGAGCCGGCGCTTGTAGCGGCGGATCCGGGTTTCGATCTTCGCCAGGGCGGCGTCGAAGGCGCCGTGGGCGTCGGCGCCCAGCCCATGGCTCTGCAGCGCCTGGCCGGAGGCCAGCTTCACCGCACAGTCGACCCGGAAGGAATGGCCGTCACGGCTGACCACGACATCGGCGTCGCCGCCGCGGTCGAAATACTTGCCGATGGAGCCGGTGATTTCGTCGGTGACCCGCTCACGCAGGGCCTCCCCGACGGCGACATGCTTGCCGGAGACCAAGACTTGCATGGGAAGACAACGCACCTCTGTCGAACTGGTGTCAAGCAAACCCGCGCGACGCGCGAAGTCGTGATTCGAAGGCGCCGGTTGCCTGGGCGCTCCGGCTCGGCTATGGGGGCGCCATGCTGCGTTTCGCGACCATTATTCGCACGATGAAAACCACCAGCCTCGCGGGGCTTGGGGGTTCGCGTCGGCACGCCGGCTAGCACCCCCGAAGACCCCGCCGGTTCGGACGGGGTCGCATTCCAAGCCTGACAGCGCCCTCGAACGACCGGCTCCCCAACCTGGAGAGCCCTGAACATGTCGTCCGTCGAAACCCTGCAAGCCCGACCGGCCCCGAGCGCCGGCCGCCGTACCTTCAACGTCGCCATCGTGGGCGCCACCGGCGCGGTGGGCGTCGAGCTGATGGGCTGCCTGGAGCGCCGCGACTTCCCGGTCGGCGAGCTGAAGCTGCTGGCGTCCGCCCGCTCCGCCGGCAAGACCCTGACCTTCCGCGGCCGCCCGGTCGCTATCGAGGCCCTGACCCCGGAGAGCTTCCAGGGCGTCGACTTCGCCCTGTTCTCGGCCGGCGCCTCGATCAGCCGCGAGTTCGCGCCGCACGCCGAGGCCGCCGGCTGCGTGGTGGTCGACAACTCCTCGGCCTTCCGGATGGCGGAGGGCGTGCCCCTCGTGGTGCCGGAGGTGAACCCCCAGGCCCTGGCCCGCCAGGCGCCGCTGGTCGCCAATCCCAACTGCGTGGCCGCCATCGCCGTCATGGCCCTGCAGCCGCTGCACGCCCACAATCCGCTGACCCGTGTGATCGGCGCCACCTACCAGTCGGCCTCCGGCGCCGGCGCCGCGGCCATGGCCGAGCTGGAGGCGTCGACCGCGGCCCAGCTGGCCGGCGAGGCCTATGAGCCCAAGGTGCTGCCGCACCCCTACGCCTTCAACCTGTTCAGCCACAACGCCGCCGTCGACCCGGCCAGCGGCTACAATGGCGAGGAGCTGAAGGCGATGGAGGAGATCCGCAAGATCATGTCCACGCCGGACCTGCGCCTGTCCTTCACCTGCGTGCGGGTGCCGGTGCTGCGCGCCCACTCCATGGCGCTGACCGTCGAGTTCGAACGGCCGGTCACCCCGGCCGAGGCGCGCGAATGGCTGTCGGCGGCGCCTGGCGTGCGCGTGGTCGACGACGCCGCCAACAACCACTTCCCGATGCCGAACGAGGCTTCTGGCCGCGACGAGGTGCTGGTGGGCCGCATCCGCCAGGACCTGGGCGATCCGTCGGGCCGCACGCTCAGCCTCTTCGCCGTGGGCGACCAGCTGCTGAAGGGCGCGGCGCTGAACGCGGTGCAGATCGCCGAAGCCCTGGTGGCCGCCCGCTGATCCCCAATGGTCCGGCGGAATCGGCCGCACTGGCCCTTTGCGCCGGACCTTCGCCATTCGAGAACGGGCTCATGCAGAGGAGGCACATATGAGCCTGGACATCGTCGACGTCTCCACCGTCCCGCAGTTCAAGGCCGAGTGGCGGCGGCTCTTCGACGGCTACACCATCTTCTACAAGCGCGAGCCGTCCGACGCCGTCGCCGAAGCGGTCTGGGCCTGGCTGAACGATCCCGCCCACGAGGAGGAAGGCGTGCTGGCCCTGCTGGACGGCAAGCCCGTGGGCCTCGCCCACTTCCGCCGCCAGCCACGCCCGGCCCTCGGCGTCGACATGGGCTATCTCGACGACCTGTTCGTCGACCCGGGCGTACGGGGCCAGTCGCTCGGCCGCAAGCTGCTCGAGCACGTCGCCGACGTCGGCCGCGCCCGCGGCTGGGGAATGGTCCGGTGGACCACGGCGGATGACAACTATGTCGCCCGCACCCTCTATGATCGCCTCTCGAAGAAGACGAGCTGGAACCTCTACGAGATGACGCTGTGATCCACGAGCTCTACTACGTCCCGGGCAATGCGAGCCTGTTCCCGCACATGCTGCTGCGCGAGATCGGCTGCCCGTTCGAGCTGAAGCTCGTCGATCGCGACAAAGCCGCCCACAAGCAGCCCGACTACCTGGCCATGAATCCGCACGGGCGCATTCCCGTGCTGGTCACCGACGGGCGGCCGCTGCACGAGACCAGCGCCATCGGCCTGTTTCTGGCCGACGCCTATCCACAGGCCGGCCTGGCCCCGCCCGCCGGCCATCCGGACCGCGCCGATCACTACAAGTGGATGACCCTGATCTCGGCGGTGCTGCAGGCCGAGTTCCGCGCCTGGTTCTATCCGCACGAATACGTCGTCGACCCCGCCTTGGCCGATCAGGTCAAGGCGGCCGCCCGCGCCCGCCTCACCGAAAGCTTCGAGCGGATCGCCGAGCACCTGACAGGTCGCGAGTGGCTGCTCGACAGCGGCGTCTCGGCCGCCGACCTCTATCTGTTGATGATGGTCCGCTGGGGCCGCACCCTGCCCTCGCCGATCCGTGAGATCGGCCCACTCGGCGCCCATGCGCAACGCGTGCTGGCCCGCCCGGCCGTCCGAAAGACCTTCGAAGTCGAGGGCCTCGCGGCGCCGTTCGTCTAAATTCCTCCCCCGTTGGGGGAGGTGGATC